>NZ_JAUBRI010000032.1:0-77003 GCF_036701795.1 Microcoleus sp. N9_A1 | reverse complement strand
GGGATTTTAAAGTCCCAAAAGCCTTTTGACCCTAATTATTTACTCGCTACCCCTTGACAGTTCAAGACAGTATCTACAAGTATTGTGGTTAATTTACCGAACACGATAAGACTACTGACTACTGACTATTGACTGCGGACTAATGACTAATGACTGCCTAATCGCAGCGCCAAATCTTGATCGTCTCATCCGCGCTGCCGCTGGCGAGTAAATTGCCCGAAGGTGCGATCGCCACCGAGTACACCGTACCCGAATGTCCCTTCAGACTGCTCAACAACTCCCCCGTCTGCAAATTCCAAATATTAATCGTATTATCATCGCAGCCGCTAGCCAAAGTCAAACCGTCCCCACTGATAGCAACCGAATCGCCCCGACTCACATAATTCTGCAAAATATGCAGCGCCTCATTCGTTCCTAAATTCGCTACACCCTTTCCCTTCCCAGAATTAGTATTTAAAATCCGCAACAAACTGCCGGTATGCAAATTCCGCAGCTTAATCGTATAATCATTGCTGACGCTAGCAAGAATCTGACCATCCGGCGCGATCGCCACAGAATTCACCCCAACACTCAAACCCGAAAGAGTCCGCAGTAACTTGCCACTTTCCACATCCCAAACCTTGCTCGTCGCATCCGAACTGCCGCTCGCCAAGATCTTACCATCCGGGCTAAAAACCACCGCATTCACATTGTCAGCATGACCCCTCAAAGTCCGTAGCAACTCACCAGTCCGCAAATTCCAAAGCTTAATCGCATTATCAGCCCCACCGCAGCTAGCAATTAGCTGGCTCTTCGGATTAACCGCCACCGAATTCACCTCCATAGAATGTCCCGGAAAAGTACACAATAAATCACCGTTATACAAATTCCAAAACTTAATTGTTTCGTCCGAACTGCCGCTGACCAACATTTTTCCGTCCGAGCTAATAGCCACAGAATTTACGCGATCGGAATGTCCCGTCAGAGTGCCAATTAATTCCCCTGTTTCTAACTTCCAAATCTTAATAGTTTTATCCCAACTGCCGCTAGCCAGAATTTTGCCGTCAGGGCTAATCGCCAGAGAATTCACAAAGGATGAATGTCCCGGGAGCGTATATACACACCGCCATTTCTGATGTTTTAATTTGTGAGCTAATTCCTTCACCCGCTTAGATACCGCCTCAGCTTCCTGTCTGCGTTTGAGTTCAGCCTCCTCCAAACGCTGGCGTTCCGCCCTAGCTTTCGCCTCTCGCAGCGCCAGCCGCCGCATCTCTCCCTTATAGACTATTCGCTGCTGCTCCTGAATTTCTTTAAGAGTTTCAATATACGGTTGGGCCCAATCTTTAGAAAACCATTCCTGAGCAAATTCCGCCTCTAATTTAAATAACTGAGGTTCGTGAGTAAAATCGATATTTAAATAATACAAATCAGCTAAAAAAGCCGCCAATAACTTGTGAATAGTCACAATTATTTGCCGAATAATCCGCAGGCTCAGCTTTTTGTCTTTCCCCTGCGCTTCTAACTGGTGATAAACCTCTTCCCAATTCCAAGGCTGCATCGCCACTAGAGAAACGCTCTGATTGATGACTCCCCAAAAACCAACATGAAAATTAACTTCATAATCGCTGATATCGCTGTACAGTATAGCTGTCGGTACGGGAGACAACACAGTCTGCAACCGCTCCACATCAATATCAGAAATCGATTTTTTGAAATAGTCTCCGTAAAACTGAACCGGGCACAAATCTCCCTGGGGGGGGTAGTGCTGGTTCAAAAAAGCTCTTAACTTAGCCGGCAGCTCGATATTCAGATTGTGGCGAAACGAATCGGGGCAATCTTCGCTAATTTTTGCGGGAGCAACTAACAGCAGCAATCGGTGCTGCTGCTGCTGCAAAATCTGTTCAGTTTCCTGCCTGCTCAAATTAGAAAACCAGTTGTCCCTGTCCCAAATAGTTTGAATTTCGCTCAGCTTAACTCGAATTGCTTCTGATTGAAACTCCCGCATTAAGTCGCGGCAAAGCCGACTAATTGCCCGTTTATCTCTTACTTCTTGTGCCTTAATTCGATTAGCGCGTTCTTCCTTTACCCATTCTTCTGCGTCGGCGACGGCGATTAATTCTTGTTCTCTAGCCTGCTGCCGCTGCAAATATCTCACTTGTGCTTTAATCCAGCGGGGGTCTTTTTTGATTTGCTGGTTTAAAACTGAAGAACCAGACGGCTCAATTTCTGCATAGCGTTCGTTGACAGCGCTTGCTCCCAATCTTTCTCCCAATTCAGAGGCTACAGGCTTCAACAGTTCAATTAGGGTGTCTGAGACTGGGCGGGGTAAGGACATACCAGTTAAAACTTTTTCTTAGTTAAGGACGATCGCGCGAGTCAGGCATATCTCGCTGAGGCGGGGACTCTTGGCAGGGCTATTACATTTGGGCGATCGGCCGATGGTAGTCGTAGGGCGTATCGTGCAGCCGCGCAAGTTGACCACTTTAACTCAATAATACTATTTATACACTTTACATTTTACCCCAAATCTGGCTCGAAAGCACCGAGGGAAAAGACATCAGGATATGCGATCAACCCTGAGTTCCCCCAATTTGTTTTTTTTGTTGCCTTTTGACTCGCTCTTGTCTATAATCGTACTTCACAACCCTAATTACGGTATTCCGACCTAATAACCGTACTTTTACTAGAGGAACAAATATAATGATCCCGTGGCAACGCCTAACTCAACACCTTCACTGGCCACAACAGCCACCAGCCAGCACAAATCAATCATTTACGGCGCTGAAAAGATTTGTGTCGCTATTTTTAGTGGGAATAACTTTAAGTCTGGCCGTTGCATCCTGCGGCCAGGGAACCACCAACAATCCCGCAGCCACTCCAGGCGGTGCTAGCCCAGCAGCCAACAAAGGCAACGTAGAATTAACCCTAGTATCCTTCGCCGTCACCAAAGCCGCCCACGAAGCCATTATTCCCAAATTCGTAGAACAATGGCAAAAAGAAAAAGGCCAAACCGTCACCTTCAACCAAAGCTACGGCGGTTCCGGCTCCCAAACTCGGGCCGTAATTGACGGTTTAGAAGCAGATATCGTACACCTAGCCCTCGCCCTCGACACCGCAAAAATCGAAAAAGCCGGACTAATTCAACCTGGGTGGGAAAAAGAAGTCCCCAACGAAGGCATAGTCAGCAAATCCGTAGGAGCAATAGTTACCCGCGAAGGCAATCCCAAAGGCATCAAAACCTGGGAAGATTTAAGCAAAGACGGAGTAAAAGTGATTACTGCCGATCCCAAAACATCAGGCGTTGCCCGTTGGAATTTCCTCGCACTTTGGGGCTCGGTTGTTAAAACCGGAGGAGACGAAACCAAAGCATTAGACTTTACTAGCAAAGTCTACAAAAACGTCCCGATTCTGACTAAAGATGCCCGCGAAGCCACTGATGTATTTTTCAAACAAGGGCAAGGCGACGCCTTAATTAACTACGAAAACGAGATTATTCTGGCTGGTGAGAAAGGCGAAAAACCGACTTATAGTATTCCCGAAGTCAATGTGTCGATCGACAATCCGATTGCCATTGTCGATAAAAACGTTGATAAACACGGTACTCGCGAAGTCGCCGAAGCATTTGTCAAGTTTCTCTACACCCCAGAAGCTCAGCGAGAATTTGCCAAAGTAGGCTTCCGCCCAGTAGATGCGACAGTAGCGGCGGAACCAGAATTTGTCAAAAAATATGCCCCCATCAAAACCCTATTTACAGCTCAAGACTTAGGAGGTTGGGCAGATATTCAGCAGAAATTCTTCGATGACGGAGCTGTTTTTGACAAAATCCAAGGTTCAATTAGATAGTAAAAAAATAGAATGCCCTGATCCCCGACTTCCCCGAAGTTGTCGGGGCTCTAAAAGATTCACTATTCTTGACAACTCAAAACTATTCACTTATGGCTGTATCATCTCCTACCAGCAACCCTCAATCTCCTATTCAGAATATCAAAAGGGCGATCGGCAAAATCACATTACCTTGGGGAATCACCCTAGGCTACCTCAGCTTAATGCTATTGCTCCCAGTTGCAGCAATGCTGCTGAAAGCCAGCACAGCAAACCCCGCCGAATTTTGGAAAATTGCCACAAGCCCGATCGCCCTTTCCGCCTACGATGTCACCTTCTTTACGGCATTAATTGCAGCATTAATTAACGGAGTATTCGGCACATTAATTGCCTGGGTATTAGTCCGCTACGACTTTCCCTTAAAACGGGTTGTCGATGCAGCAGTCGATTTACCTTTTGCACTGCCCACCTCCGTCGCCGGTTTAACTCTCGCCACAGTTTACAGCGATAACGGCTGGATCGGCGGGCTATTTGCACCCTTGGGAATCAAGATCTCATTTACTCGCTTGGGCGTAGGAATAGCGATGATATTTATTTCCTTGCCCTTTATCGTGCGGACTGTACAGCCAGTTTTAAAAGAAATGGAAAAAGACATAGAAGAAGCAGCTTGGTGCTTGGGTGCTTCTCAATTTCAAACCTTCTGGCGAGTAGTTTTACCGCCGCTGTTGCCGTCTATTTTAACCGGGGTTGCCCTCGGATTTTCGCGAGCGGTTGGCGAGTATGGCTCTACTGTGATTGTAGCTTCTAACATACCCTTCAAAGATTTAATCGCCCCGGTTTTAATTTTCCAAAGGTTGGAACAGTATGACTATGCAGGAGCAACAGTTATCGGCACTATCCTGTTAGCTATTTCGCTGACAATGCTGTTCGCAATAAATCTATTACAAGCATGGAGAAGACGCTATGACGGCTAATATAAATTCACCCGCTGATTACAAGTTTCCGCCCGGTGGTTCTAGTCGGAGTAAAGAGAAAGCCTGGGTAAAACCAACTTTAATCGGAATTGCGAGCGGCTATCTTGCTCTCGTCTTATTCATCCCCATGCTCAACGTTTTTTACCAAGCTTTCAGAAAGGGATTTGAGCCATTTTTGTCTAACTTAACCTCGCCAGATTTTCTGCACGCAGCGCAACTTACCCTGGTGATTTCTCTGATTGTCGTGCCTGTAAATACAGTCTTCGGTTTGTGTGCAGCCTGGGTAATTGGCCGCAATAAATTTCGGGGGCGCACGCTATTAATCAGCATTTTAGACGTGCCGTTTGCCATATCTCCCGTAGTTGCAGGTTTAATGATTGTACTGCTTTACGGTCGGGTGGGATGGTTCGGGCCGTGGCTGGAGGCTGCCAATATCAAGGTTATTTTTGCCTTCCCTGGAATGGTGCTGGCTACTGCTTTTGTTACCTTGCCTTTTGTGGCCCGCGAAGTAATTCCTGTTTTGGAAGAAGTGGGGACAGATCAAGAAGAGGCTGCGAAAACTTTGGGAGCAAATGACTGGCAAATTTTCTGGAATGTCACGCTTCCGAGTATTCGCTGGGGATTACTTTACGGAGTAATTTTGACGAATGCTAGAGCAATGGGAGAATTTGGAGCCGTCTCTGTGGTGTCGGGAAATATTGCTAAAAAAACGCAAACTTTGCCTTTGTTTGTAGAGGATGCTTACAAGCAGTACGCGACGCAAGCCGCATTTTCAGCGGCGGTAGTTCTAGGTCTTTTAGGAGTTGTTACCCTTGTACTTAAGGAGATTTTGGAACGAAAAACTAGCATTAAGGAAGTTGAGGAATAGTCAGTTGTCAGTTGTCAGTTGTCATGTCAGTTGTCAGTTGTCAGTTGTCATTGGTCTAGATAACTTGCGCACCAATATCCAAAAAACCTGGTTTTTGAATCTGGCAAATGGATTATAGCGGTTCTCACAAAAGTGAGGTATGCCCTATGCCCTATGCCATATACCCTATGCCCTATCCCGGATAGTACCTCATCTTTCTGAGAAAGGCTATAAACAGTGAAACTAAGATACGGCACTGTCAAACTACTGTAGTTGCTCGCTTCACCAATAGCTTGTTCGTGATACCTAAAGACTAAAAAAATGCCCCCGCCAGCGATAGTTCTGAAGAGCTATATTGGTGCAAAATGTAAACAGAAATAAAGATTAGGAGGTCGAAATGTTAAATCAAAACGCTAGCGGATCGGCATTTGAGCCGATCGACAATTTCAACCAAACTCAACCAGACAACCGGCACGCTCAGCCCGCAGACAGCAGACAAACTCAAACCCGCATTCGCATTCGCATTCCTAAAGAATACCATCAGGAACCTGTAATTTCTAACCTGATTTCGGAACAGGGTTTGACGGTAAATTTTAATGCAGCTTTGTTGGGTGTCAAAACTTCTGATGACGGTTGGTTTGATTTGGAACTTATCGGTACAAGTCAACAGATTGAAAGTGCTCTCATTTATCTCAACGATTTAGATGTGGAAATCTGGAGCAATTCCAATCATCCCGATGAAGAAACTTGGTGATTTGTCAGTGGTCAGTTGACAGTTGACAGTTGACAGTTGACAGTTGACAGTTCAAATAACCAGTAACCAGTAAGCTGTCGCGCATTTAAATTGTATATTCAGGGCGGGCGGAACACCTCACTGATAGTTCGATCGTTTTGTAACAGACAATTTAAATGCTGGACAGCTTACCCAATAACTCATAACTATCGATCGCCCTCAGTAATTTTTCTAATTGACATTTTTTATAAAACATGGTATTCAATTTGTTTTAAAATGAAAATCTTTGTGCAGGTATCATAAAAATTTTTTGTAAAAGGCGGAACAACATCCCCCTTTCAGACTTCTAAGTAATCAAATTAAGTGATTTATTGTCGCGAATCACAAAAATGCGTTTTTGTCAACAGGGAACTTAGGTTGAACCAGGGGCGGGCGATCGACTCTATCGACACCAGAAAAAGATAGATCGCTGCTGTGCTGGGTTTGTGCTATGAATTTGATGTGTGCGTGTACCAGGAGTATTTAATTTATGAAATTTCATCAAGAACGGAAACACCAGTTACTTTTCGTAGATACAAAAGTTAAAGATTACCAAAATCTAACAGAAAGTATAAACTCTGATACAGAAGTTATTATTCTCAAGGGCGATCGGGACGGCATCAAGCAAATCGCTGAAACACTCAAACAGCGGCAAAACATTGCAGCCGTCCACATTTTGTCTCACGGCGCAGCAGCCAGCTTGCAACTGGGAACCACAGAACTCAATTTCAGCAATATTGAAAGCTACCGCAATTATTTAGAAACATGGTTTGCTTTACCAGCGGCCTCGGCAAACTCGAACTATTCAACTACAGCTAAACCCGAAATTCTGCTTTACGGTTGCAACGTTGCCGCCACAGAAGCCGGTGTGGCCTTCGTAGAAAGGCTGAGTCAGCTAACAAAAGCAAATATTGCGGCTTCGGATAATTTGACTGGTAGTGCAGCCCTGGGTGGAGACTGGGAACTAGAAGTCACTACGGGGAAAATAGAAACACCTTTGGCATTTTCCCAAGAAGCGAGAGAAGCTTATAGCGGGGTGCTAGCTGACTTAAACCAGAGTGCTGGCGACTTTGGCGCACTGCAAAATGCCATCAATGTTGCCAACATCAATGCTGGGATTGACACAATTACCCTGACTGCGGATATCACCCTCGCGGGGCTGCTGCCAAAAATTAGTGACAACACCAATATCATTGGCGGAGGTTTTGCCATCAGGGGCGGTAGTAATTTCCGCGCCTTCGTAGTTGATAGCGGTGCAAACCCAGTCAACATCTCCAACCTCACCATTGATTCTGCAAGAGCATTAGGTGGCAACGCACCAGTTGGTGGTGGTGGCGGCGCTGGCGGTTTAGGCGGCGCACTTTTTATCAATACTGGCAGCGTAATTGTTGACAGAGTGACTTTCTCGAACAACCAGGCTATCGGCGGTAACGGTACTCTTGGCAGCGGTGGCGTTGGTGGCAACAGCGACTTAAATACTGGTGTTCCTGGTGGCACTCCTGGTGCGGCCGGGATCGGTGGTGTTGGTGGTGTTCCTAATGGCGTTGGCGGCACTGGTGGCACCGCTGGTAATGGTAGCCCTGGCTTCCCTGGTGGCACTGGTGGCATTGGTGGCATTGGTGGTACTGGTGGAGCCACCACCGGTAATGGTGGGCCTGGCAGTGCTGGTGGGATTGGCGGCGCCGGAATCTTCGGCGGCGGTGGTGGTGGCGGTGGTGCTGGCGGTGCTGGCGGTGCCCCTGCTGGTGCTCCTGGTGTTGCTGGTGCTGCTGGCCTGGGCGGTGCTGGTGGTGCTGGCGGTGTTGGCGGCGGTGGCGGTGCTGGCGGTGCTGGCGGTGCTGGCGGTGTTGGCGGTGCTGGTGGCTTGGGTGGTGGCGGTGGTGCTGGTAGCACTGGTGGTGCTGCTGGTGCTGCTGGTGGCGGTGCTGGTAGCACTACCGCAGGTGGTGGCGGTGCTGGTTTGGGTGGTGCGATTTTTGTCGGTGGCGGCAGCTTGACCTTGACCAACAGCACCTTGTATAGCAATGCAGTCACGGGTGGAAATGCTGGTGATGCTACCGCAGGTGCGGGTACAGCAGCAGGCGGTGCAATTTTCGTTAACTTAGGTGCAGCAGCTACGCTGACTAACAACACGATCGCCTATAACTCTGCTACAGCGGCTACTGTTGGCGCGCCGGCTAGTCTGATTGCTAGATCCGGAGGAATTGACAACGGTGGTACTGTCACGGTCAAGAATACGCTCGTCGCTGGCAACACTGCTGCTACCAACACCGATGTTACAGGAGCATTCACAGCGAACAACAACCTGATTGGACTCCTCACGGGGAGTACAGGTTTTGCGGCTACTGAGCAATTAGCAGTTCCTATCGCAAGTGTATTAGCACCAGCCGCCGCAGCCGGACTCAACGGCGCAACTGCTGCTCCTTTCACCCTTGCCCTAGTTGACAATAGCCCTGTAACTACCAGCAGCAACCCTGCCATTGGTGGAGGCGACCCAACCATAACGGCAGTGGGCGCTACTGCTTTCGACCAACGTGGCACAGGTTTCCCTCGCAAAATTGACAATACTCTCGTTGGTAAACCCATTATTGACATCGGTGCTTACGAGTACGGGCCAGTTGTTCAGGGTCAGAAATTCAACGATATCAACGGCGACGGCGTTAAAGCTGCGACAGATCCAGGTTTAGGTGGATGGACTATTACCGCAGAAACTAAGACTGCTGTTAGCTCTGCGGTTGCTGCAACTTTGGGTCAATACACCCTCACGGATACTAAGGCAAATACTGCGATCGCCGAAACGTTACAACCAGGTTGGGTACAGACTTTAGCGCCAACAGTGACCACTGGTACTGCTGATGTCTCTAACGCCGACTTCGGCAACTTCCAGAAAACATCGATCGCGGGCAAAACCTACACCGATCTCGCGGGCAACGGCTTCACGCCCGATGACACCGTATTAAACGGCATCACCGTTAACTTATACCAAGACACCAACGCCAACGGCACGCTAGAAGTCGGCACAGATACTGTTGTCGGCACAGCGCAAACGACTGCGGGAACAGGAGATTACACATTCTCGGATATAGGCCCCGGCAATTACCTGATACAAGCCACTGCCCCAGCCAACTCCAGCATCTCTTTCCCCGCTGCGGCAATTCTCGTTAGTGCCCAAAGCGGTACTCCCATCACCGGTCAAAACTTCGGCGTTTTCCAAAACATCACCGTTAGCGGCACCAAATTCACCGACCTCACAGGCAACGACTTCAGTCCCGACGATACGCCCCTGAACGGTACTACGATTCGGTTGTTCAAAGATACTAACGATAACAGCACTTTAGATAGCGGTGATGCGGAAATCGCCTCTCAAGTTACCGGAACAGCGCCAGCGGCTGCTGGCACTTATAGCTTTGCCAACGTCGGCTCTGGTCGGCAATTTGTGAGAGAAGACGTGCCGACTGGTTTCTCACAAACCGCCGGCCCGACTTTTTATCCAATTAATCCGGTCAGCGGCACAAACATTACGGCTCAAGACTTCGGCAACTTCCAGTTCGGCAAAATCGGCGGCCTCAAATTTAATGACCTCAACAAAAATGGCACCCAAGATGCGCCAGCAGAACCACCGCTAGGAGGCTGGACAATTTACTTGGATGCCAACAACAACGGCGTGCAAGACCAAGTACCAGCAGAAACAGGCACCAACGCCACCGTCACCGATGTCGCGGGTAACTACCAGTTCACCAACCTGCCAGCCGGCACTTATACAGTGCGGGAAGTGCCACAAACAGGCTGGACGCAAACTGTGCCCCCTGTCAATGCAGCCACGCCTACCCTTTCCGGCGCGTTTACGATCGCAGTCACCAGCGGCACCGACTCCCAAAACAACAACTTTGGCAACTTCAAACCCAACTCGATTAGTGGTCTGAAGTTCAATGACATCAACGACAATGGCATCCAAGATGTCCCAGCAGAAACAGGACTACCTAATTGGCAATTCTTCCTCGATACCAACGATAACGGCACTCTCGACACCGGGGAACCGAACACCCTCACCGATGCCGCCGGCAGCTACAAATTTCTAGATTTGTCAGCAGGAACCTATAAGGTGCGGGAAGTCTTGCAGCCTACTTGGACGCAAACTACCCCCGACCCGGCGGACATCACTGTCACCAGCGGTCAAGACATCGCTAATATCAACTTCGGCAACTTCCAGTCGAGCACGATCAGCGGTCAAAAATTCAATGACCTCAACAACAACGGCGTTAAGGATGCCGGAGAATTGGGGCTAGGTAACTGGCAAATATTCCTCGACAGTATCAATCCCGATGGCATCTTTGAGCAGGGCGAACCGACTACCATCACCGATGTAGCGGGCAACTACACTCTCCGAGATATACCCGCAGGTACTTACCAGGTAAGGGAAGTCCAGCAAAACGGCTGGACGCAGACGACCCCTAACCCCGCCCCCGTTACGGTTAATCCCTCCGATAACATCACGGGCATTGACTTCGGCAACTTCCTGCCCCAACCCGGGGCGATCCAAGGTCTGAAGTTCCAAGACACCAACAACAATGGTACTCAGGATGCTGGAGAACCGGGTTTACCCAATTTCCAAATTCAGTTAACCAATGTCGTAGCTGGAACTGCTCCTGATCCTGTTACTACTACCACAGACAACAGTGGCAACTACCTGTTCCCAAACCTAACGCCGGGAACCTACCGTGTCCGGGAAGTCAACCAAACTGGGTTTACCCAAAGCACACCCGAACCCGCCGATATCACCCTAACTTCGGGCGCTATTATCAGCGGCATCAACTTCGGGAACTTCCCAGCGCCGACGCCGACGCCGACTCCGCCGCCGACGCCGACTCCGCCGCCGACGCCACTGCCACCTGCACCTGTACCGACGCCTGCACCGACGCCGACACCTGCACCTGCACCGACGCCGACGCCTGCACCTGCACCGACGCCGACGCCTGCACCTGTACCGACGCCGACGCCTGCACCTGTACCGACGCCGACGCCTGCACCTGTACCGACAGATTTGGTTTGCCCTGAGAACTTCCCCAGGATCGCTACTCCCAATGATCCCGGCACTTCTTCAGCGGGTAATGCGATCAATGGCCCTAACGGCGACGATACGATCGTGGGTAGTGCCGGCAGTGACTCTATCTTCGGATTGGGCGGCAACGATTTGATATTTGGCCGAGGGGGCGGCGACTACATCAATGGCAATATAGCCAACGATACTGTCTACGGAGGCATCGATAACGATACTCTCTTCGGTGGCAAAGGCTTTGACCTGATTTTTGGCGATCGCGGTAACGATACGATTTATGGCAATCGTGGCAACGACTCTATTTCTGGCGACGAAGGCAATGACTTATTGTACGGGGGCAAAGCCGATGACGTAATTTTGGGAGGCGCTGGCGACGACGTGCTATTTGGCGATCAAGGCAATGACATTCTCTGCGGCGGCGAGGGTAACAATACCTTAATTGGCGGCAGCGGCGATGATTTGCTTTTTGCTGACACCGGCGATGACTTGCTCTTTGGCGGCATTGGCAGCGATACCCTCGTCGGCGGCAGTGGCAGCAATGGCTTTGTTTTGTCAGCGGGCGGAGGAATTGACACCATTATCAACTTCACCGCAGGAGTTGATTCGATCAACTTGGTGGGAGGCTTGGACTTCAATCAACTGTCATTGACCGAAACTAATGGCTCGACGGCGATCGGGCTTGCCAACAGCGACCAGATTTTGGCTATAGTGACGGGCGTGCAGCCGATCCAGTTATCGGCGAGCAGTTTTAGCTTGCTGGTTTAGTCCGCAGATAAAACTCGGCAGTTGCAACCGATCCGACACTTGCCTGTCGTCCCAGCAGAGACAGACTATCGGGAAGCAGAGCCTCGAAGCATTGGTTTCGAGGCTTTGCCAAAGAGGGGAACGAATTCCGTTCCCCTTCTTTGGTCAAATTTGTTCTAGATATTTCAGCAAGTCGGCCATTTCTTGCGGACTCGGTTGAAACTGTGGCATTGGTGGGGTTTGCCCGCTGGTGACTTGCCGGATCAGATCGAATTCGGATTTGCGCTCGGACACTCCGTGCAAGTTGGGCCCGACTTGACTGTCTGAAACGGATATGTGACAACCCGCACAGTTCATTTGAAAGATGGCGGAACCCTGAAACGGGTTGCCCGTGAGGGATAGTACGCTTTTGACGTAGGGATCGGCGACTTGAAATTGACGAATTATTATACTCGCCAATATGATGGCAAGTAACACCGCGATCGCAAATATGGCAATGCGCTCGATCGGGTTTTTAATTTCATTCCTGGCAAATTGGTTATTCAAAGGAGTTCAATTAAAAATAGTATCTACAAGAAAATTTATTTCTCATAACATAGCTTAATCGTTCGCAGCGGGGAGAGCAAGCTCTGAGACCCACGGAAGGCTGCTTTTGGGAAAATTCATCTGTATAAGTGCTGGTAATATTAAAAATAGGTTGTTAAATCTTAACGTTAAGGAGCTCTCATGGTAGAACCGCTACTTTCAGGTATTGTTCTGGGTCTAATCTTTGTTACTCTGGCGGGGCTGTTTTTTGCTGCTTATCAGCAGTACAAGCGCGGCGATCAGTTGGGTATCAATAAGTAAAAGGGGCTTAAGTCCCTAACTCAGGCTGTCAGGGGGAGTGGGACTTGGGAATTGGGCGAAGCGAAGCGGAGGGATGAGGCATTGGGCATTGATCTACCTACTGACTTCTTCCTTCTTCCCTCTTCCTTCTTCCCTCTTCCTTCTTCCTTCTTCCTTCTTCCTTCGTTAAAGATATCGATCGAGAATAGCAGCAGTTTCCAGGCCTGTTTTTTCCCAGCTAAATAGTTTTGCTCTGGCTAAACCGAGCTCCCGCAAGTGCGATCGAACTTTGGCATCGGCTGCAAGCTCTTGCATAGCAGAGGCTATTTCCTCAACGCTGTAGGGATTGACTAACCATGCGCCGTCCCCCGCCACTTCTGGCATTGAAGACAGGTTAGAGGTGATGACAGGAGTGCCACAGGCCATTGCTTCGAGCACGGGGAGGCCGAATCCTTCCCAAAGACTGGGGAATACAAGGGCGATCGCTTGGTTGATGACTTTGGGCAAGTCGGCTGCAGGGAGGTAATCTAGGAATTTTACTCGATCGACCAATCCCAATTCTTGAACCTGCGCCTTCAGCAGGGGCGTATAGCGTTTGTCTTCCGAACCTGCTATCCACAATTCGTACTCGGAATTATGAGGCAAAGTAGCAAATGCTGCTACAACTCGCTGCACGTTTTTATAAGGATTGTGGCGACCGATATAAAGAAAATAATTGCTTGTTGGTAAGTCTAGAAAACGGAAAAAGCTGGTATCATATCCAGGGAAAATGGGCGTAATTAAATTAGTAGGAATCTTGCCAAAATTAGCGATATCTTTCGCAGTTGATTCAGAGTCGCAAATGACGTGTTGAGCCTGTCGCAGCACTTGGGGAATGTAGTAGCGGTGGTAAGGTGTCAGAGGATCGAAGCGACGGGGAAATCGCAGCGCTATCAAGTCATGTACTGTAATGATATAGCGGCAACCTGCAAATAAAGGAGCTTCGGGAATTGGGGAAAATAACAGGTTAGATTTTAGCTGTTTGTAAATTTTGGGAAGTTGGGTTTGTGTCCACAGCAATCGGTTGATGTGTCCTTTGGTTCCTTGTTCTGGTGTTAGATTGGCAGGGATTTGGTAGCAGTTACTATTGGGGAATTTTTCTGCTGTTAGTAATGTGGGATTGAGGGTTTTTAGGTGAGGAAATAGGTTTTTGGCGTAGATGGCTAAGCCGGTTGGTTTGGAAATTAGGAAGGAGAGGTTGATTAGCAGGTTGGATTGGGGATTGGGCATGGGATAATATGTAGATTGCGGTTTTTGGGTGGGATTTTTTTTATTAACCGCAGAGGGCGCAGAGGGCGCAGAGAGGAAGAGAGGGAAGATTTAAAGGTATTGTTGTAAGATGTTGGCGGTTGCTTTTCCGGTTTTGTTCCAGCTAAATTGAGATGATCTGGCTAAACTAGCATTTTTTAAGTTCGATCGCACTTTGGAATCTGTCGCTACTGTTTGCATGGCTTCGGCTATTTCTCCGACGCTGTAAGGATTGACTAATAATCCGGCATCTCCGGCTACTTCTGGCATCGATGACAGGTTGGATGTGATGACGGGTGTGCCGCAAGCCATTGCTTCTAAAATTGGCAAGCCGAATCCTTCCCAAAGTGTAGGGAAAACTAGGGCGATCGCCTGATTCATCAGTACGGGCAATTGAGAATAGGGAACGTAACCGAGAAACTTTACCAAAGATTGTAAACCTAATTCTTCAACTTGTTCTATCAACTGCGGCGTGTAGGCATTGGGAGGCCCTGCTAGCCACAATTCGTAATTTGCGCGATCGGGCAAATTCGCAAATGCAACAATTAATCTTTCCAAGTTTTTGTAAGGATCGTGTCTGCCGGTATAAAGAAAATAATTTTTGGCTGGCAAGTCGAGATATCTAAAATTAATATTATCGCAAGCTAGGGGAATGGCGGTCATTTTCTGACGCGGAATCTGGAAAAAGTTAGCAACATCTGCCGCCGTTGCTTGAGAATCGCAAATAATGTGTTCTGCTTGCCGCAAAACCTGGGGTATGTAGTAGCGAAAATAAGCTGTTAAACGAGAAAACCGTCGGGGAAATCGCAAAGGAATTAAATCGTGAACTGTGACGATGTAGCGACAGCCGGAATACAAAGGTGCTTCGGGAATGGGGGAAAACATCAGGGTGGACTGCAATTTTTGGTAAATTTTTGGTAACTCAAACTGAGTCCACAGCAGTCTGTTAATTTGTCCTTTCGGGCCGCGATTCGGTGTCAGAGTTTCTGGGATTTGATAGCAAGTATAATTTTCAATTTGCTGGGAAGCGAGTAATGTTGGTTCTAGCTGTTGCAGTTGCGGGAAAAGATTAGTGGCGTAAGTCCCGATTCCGGTTGGTTCGGGAGTTAAGAAGGACAAGTTGATTAACAGTGAATTAGACATGATTTTATGGAACAGAATTTCTCCCAATTGTAGGGGCGGGTTTTACCAACAATAATTGCTTAAAACCCATAATCTCCTAAACCCGCC
Source organism: Microcoleus sp. N9_A1 (assembly GCF_036701795.1). Classification (NCBI taxonomy): domain Bacteria; kingdom Bacillati; phylum Cyanobacteriota; class Cyanophyceae; order Oscillatoriales; family Microcoleaceae; genus Microcoleus; species Microcoleus sp. N9_A1. Next base: position 61,467 of record NZ_JAUBRI010000032.1, on the reverse strand, counting down.
CCCACCCAACAAACAATCAAAATGTACATTATTATTGATACCGTCGGGTGCGTCGCCATCAACAATCCACTTGGGAAGCAAAATCTCGCAGCGACGCACCATACAAGGCGCGGGTTTATATCGTAGGGTGCGTCGCCATCAAGCATCTACTTGCTTCGCTGGAAAATCTCGCAGCGACGCACCATACAAAGCGCGGGTTTATATACATTTTTGGCGATGTTAAATATTACACTTTATCCGCGATCGCGATCGAGCATTTGAGCTATATCGGCAGGATTTGGCAGCCGAATTGTAGCATACTCTTGGTGAATAATCTCAAAAAAACTATTGACTTTTTTATCGAAACGTGCAAGTCTAAAGTTCTGACTGCGTTGCTGTGCACCAGCTTGAAGTTCTGCTAGCAAATCAGGATTAACAATTAGTTGATGTGAATGCTGGCACAGTTCCTCAACGGTATTGAACAAAAAGCCCGATCGCCCATGTTCGATAATTTCCGGTTGGCCACCGCCGTTGAAAACGATCGGAGCACAACTATTTTGCATGGCTTCCACAGTCGCCATCCCGAAATGTTCAAATCTTTGAGGATTGACTTCCCCCAAACCGCAGCCGTGCCAAAATATGCTCGCTCTAGCATAAAGCGATTTTACCTCATCTAAGTCAGCATTGACTTTGATCTCGATCGCCCTTGAATCTTGCTTCAATAAATTCTGAACTGTCTTTAAATAAGGATTTTTCGGAATGCTACTTCCGGCTAAAATGAGCCGCCATCCTTGAAAATCTTCGGGATAATCTGCTAGCAAACAGCGGAAAGCTTTAATTAGTTCAATTTGCTTTTTTGTTCCCCCAGCTTCAAACTGTCCCACAGCCAAAATTATTTTTTCTTTCGGCACTTTAACTGTTGCCATTTCCACGGGCGGATAAAGCAGAAAAGTTGGCTGTAGGTTCCAGCGTTTCTCCAACCACTTAACAGTAAATTGACTATTGGCAATAATAAAAGTGTAGTCATCGACAGCAAAATGACGGTTGCGGAAGGTATTGGGAAAGTGGCAGAAAAATATTGAGATTGGCGACAGTGGCTTAACTTTTTCCAGTTGGTTTGCGTTGATGAAAATATCGTAGTTTTTGCTTTCTCTGGCAATTTCATCAAAGGGATTTTCCATATCTTCCACGATGATGCTGGAATCGATGCACTGCATTCCGCGTTTCTCGTAAAACGCCAAGGGCATAATTTTAATTTTGCATCCTGAAAGGTTGAGTCCGTACCACGATTCTAAGTCGGAAACAGCAACTGGTTTGTTGGCGATAAAAGTAATCTCAAATTCATTTTGTAGCAGCGAGGCGATGGTAGCGACGTATTTTTGACCGCCACCAATAAAATGTAGTCCGTGATCGTAAATGGCGATCGACATTTTGCGATCGCCCCGAACCACCTGCAATCGAGGTAAAATGCGATCGACCTTCATCCGACTGTAAATCACCGCCAGCTTTTCCGACAACTGCGGCAATACAGTTTCGATGATTTCTGGTTTCTGATAATCAAGCAGCTTTTTAATCGCTACAAATAAACTCTCGAACAGCAAATCGTACTGCTTGTTACTAAAAAAATCCGAAGTATGAATTGCTTTGACTAATTGCAACGGTTCATGTTTTGCCAAATACAAAAATCGATTGCGGTTGCAGAAATACTCGGTAAGTTTGCTTCCTTTACTCGAACCGCGATATTCGTGATGGGCGATTGCTGCGGGAGTATAAAGCATTTTCCAACCGCGTTTGTGGCAGCGTTTGGCAAACTCTACATCCTCAAAATACATCACAAAATCTTCATCTATCGGCCCGACATCTTCGAGACATTCTCTCCTAAAAAGCACCGCTGCCCAACAAAGCCCTTCGACTTCCCGTTCTGTTTCGTACTGTCCCGCATCTTTTTCGCCAAAGCCGACATCTTGCCAATAAAAATTAGGTAATTGCTGAATACCTGCGCTGTTAATTCGCCCGTCTTTAAACAACAATTTGCCGCTAGTCGCACCTACTTCTTTATTAGTTTCTAGCTTTTTTACAAGAATTTCTAACCAGCGACTCTCAAGGGTAGCATCGTTATTTAGAAAGGCGATGTATTGCCCTTTTGCTTCGCTGATGCCAAGGTTGAGGGCTTTAGCAAAGTTGTTGGCGGAGTTGACAAAAATCCGAACTTTTGGAAATAGTTCGCGCAGGGAAGTAACGGAGTCGTCTTGAGAACAATTATCAATTACAATTAAATCGAGTTGCGATTCGGGATACGCAAGTTTTTGTAGAGATTTTAAGCAATCTTTCGTGTGGCGCAGACCGTTATAGTTGACTATAATTAACGAGCATATGGGCAGTGTGGTCATCTTTGATGCTTTATTGTTGTCGATCAAGCAATTGAGCGGTAATCTTCTCTAAAATAGCAGTATGTTGCTGCTGCACTGCCTTAATTTGCTCTATTTCCGACTGAAAAGTGGCGATCGCTGTTTGTTGAGTCTCAAGCTGTGCTGTAACTTCGGGATATTCGCTGCTGAATTCCGATTCAATTTTTTTCTCTAGATTTTGTTGATTTTCTTGCAATTTTTGCAACTGTGTGCTTAATGTATGCACGACCCGGGTATTAGCGAAATTGTAAATAACTTGACGTTCGAGTACGGGTCTGAGCAATTTTCGGACTATTTTTCTAACGGCGATGACTGCGGAACCGAGTTGCCTTTGGTAAGAGGTAATGGGGATATTATAAATGTCGAAACCTGCCTTTAAAAGGGCGATGTCTTCGTCATCTTCATTGTGGGCGATCGCACTATTTTCTGTTCCCAACAGGGGCGGCTGTGCAATACCAATTCGCGGCTCCAAAGTTTGTCGCAATTTATGTATTATCTGTTGAGTTGGTATTTCTTCGTACTGCAAACTTTCCTCTCTTTTATATAACTTACTATGACTTATTATGGAACAGGCATCTTTGCTGTTTCAATCATTTTAACTAATTGTGAATGGGCAGCTTTGCTGTGTGAATAATTGTAATTAATTGTGGAACAGGCATCTTGCCTGTTCCAGGGCGGGCAGGATGCCCAACCCCTACTCCCCACAAGAAAATTTATCTCTTGTTAAATCAGGATTATTGCTTCCGATATTGGCAATATCTCAATTTAAGCTAACTCAATTTGACTGTCATCACCAATCATAAACCGCAGAGCTTTTGGACGAGCCGGCGCATTGGTTAGTTGAGCTCGCTGCCCGATCACGCTGTCAACAATTCGCTGGTGAATGCCAACTATTTTCGCCCCTTGCAATATTACACTGTGTTCGATATCAGCATCAATCATCGTCACGCGATCGGCAATACTGCTGTAAGGCCCGATAAAGCAATTTTCAATGCGGCAATTTTCCCCAATTACCACTGGCCCGCGCACTGTAGAATTAATGATTTCCGTTCCTTCGCCTATTTGCACTCGTCCGATAATTTGACTTTTGGCGTCTACTTTTAATTCAGTTGAAGCTACGATACAGCTATCTAAAATGATTTGGTTTGCACTTAGCAAATCGTCTTTTTTCCCCGTATCCAGCCACCAACCCTCTAAATTGCAGGCTTCTACGTGTTTTTGCTGATTGATGAGCTGTTGAATGGCATCGGTAATTTCGAGTTCGCCGCGGGGCGAAGGTTGAATTTGATTGATCGCCTCATGAATACTAGGAGCAAAAAAGTAAATCCCCACCAGTGCTAAATTCGATGGCGGATTTTGCGGTTTTTCTACTAACTCCAAAACTCGCCCGTTTTCATCAACTTTTGCCACACCAAAAGCCGAGGGATTTTTAACTGGGCGCAACAAAATCAGCCCGTCTAGTTTTTGCTTGTTAAAAATCTCTAAAAACGGATCTAGCGGATTCTCAATTAAGTTATCTCCCAAATACATAATAAACGGAGAATCTCCCAAAAATGGTCGGGCCACTTTCACCGCGTGAGCGAGTCCCGCCGGCTTTTCTTGCAAGATATAAGTAATTTTTGCACCGAAGCGAGATCCATCTCCTGTTTTCGTCTTCACCTCTTCCCCGGTTTCGGGACTAATAATAATCCCAATATCCGTAATCCCAGCCGCCACAATTCCTTCAATTCCATACCACAGTATCGGCTTATTTGCTACAGGAACCAACTGCTTAGCACCCGTATAGGTGAGGGGACGCAAGCGTGTTCCTTTACCGCCAGAGAGGATGAGTGCTTTCATTTGGTGAACTCTGAGTTATCCTTTAGGGTTTGCGGTGCTGGCAACTATGCCTGCACTTGTTCGCTCTCGTTGATTTTAAACTACCGCTACCCCGCTGGCAATAGTTGCCGTGTATCCTGACACAAATGATTTATTTTGCTCATACTTTTATAGTGCGGGAGGCACAGAGCGTCAGAAACCAGGTTTATTGCCACAGGAAGCAGTTAAAAGCTGAGGTTTTTTGTCAATAAACCCGGTTTCTCAAGGTTGCGAGTGCGCCAGTCCCGATTTAATTGCGTACCCTTTTAATAGCGGCCATATCGAGCAATCAATTGACTACCACTATTGTTTTGATTTGTCAACCAAGCCCACATCTGATCGCCCAGACAAAAATGCCACCATTCGTTAGGATGTTGCTGAAAACCCGCAGCTATCATCGCATTTTTTAAGATTTGCCGGTGACGGTGATATTGCTCTTCTTGTGGGTGATTGCTGTTAGCAAAATAATCTGGATAAGAACGTTCTGATATTTCATCAATCGGAGAACCCATAGCAATTCGCCGATTATTTTCATCGACTAAAGTTATATCTAAAGCAGCACCTGTACTGTGAGGAGGAGGCGTCGCGCGATCGAGGCTCGGCACTGCCCAAAATTGATATACGTGTTCTATAATCACTTGGCGTTTGTCTTCGGAAACCGGAAATTCACAGCCTTGAGCTAGGGCAATTTGATTAAAAGTATAATCTACCATAAATTGCTGGACTTCCACCGGCCGATAAGCGTCAAATATCAGAATTTTCCAATTTGGATAATTTTGCTGTAGGTGGGTTTTAGCTGCGATTAAACTATCTACCACTCCTTGCCGCAAATAGTAAGGTGAATCTGCTTTGCTGTTGTGATAGGGAGCACCCAACTTTTGATAAGGGTGTGGAATTTCAAAGGCAAAATGTTCTGGTGGAATGGGGACTAAAGGTTCGCCGCATTCGTCGATCACTATTTTCTGATATGGTTTCATATCAAGGTTTTACCCTAGTTTTTTATTACTGATGAACTACAATACTCAGTATATGCTTTTCACTTGAGTCCCTCGCGCGGCAAATAGCAAAGCAGCTAGAATATCCTCATGTTCTAAATCGTCATATTCATCTATAATTTCTTTAGCATTCATACCAAAACTAAGTAATTCAAGAATCAATTCTACTGGATATCGGAGACCGCGAATACAAGGTTGTCCGTGACAGATATTTGGATCGATTGTGATGCGCTGCAAAAGTTGGTTTTCCATATTTTAGGAGCATATATTAAATATATCCTAACCTAACCTAACCTAAAGAGCGTAGCTTTCGATCTGTTTATAGTAAGGACTTTAGTCCTTTCAATCTTCACCTAAAGTCCTAAAGTCCTTACTGCCCAAAAATCCTAACTTTGGCGGTAAGCAACTACCGCATAAAATGGATCGCCGCTTGGTATTCGCAGCATTTGCATAAAACTCGGCAAGTTAGGCTTGCGAACTATTACTTCGGGCTTGCTAAATCCGGGTATGTTCGCTCCTTTGACAGAATCAAAGTAACCCTTGACTAATTCTACCCGATCGCCCTCGGAACCTTCCCGCCAAGCCGCGATCGCCTTTTGATAAAACATCCGGTTGGAAAAGCTCATAATTGCTACGCCACCAGGCTTTAAAATCCGGTGAATCTCGGCAAAAACCGCATCCGGGTGCTGCAAATACTGTACGGAAACACAGTTGACAACCGCGTCAAACTCTGCATCCGGCAGTGGCAATTTGGGATTTGCGTTCAAATTCTGCACGAAATAATGATTCAGTCTGCGATTCTTTGCCAACTCGTCTTCATTCATGCCGTGCCCTTCAACATGGGCAAATTGCATCTCGTCAGGCAAGTGAGAAACCCAACTGCTCATCATATCAAAAATCCGAGTATTCGGTTTCAGCCGTTCCCGATATAAATCGGTGAGTTGCTGAATGAATCCATCGTCTACGTGAGTCACATACCGGGGAGCGGAATAGAACAAATTGTCGTCGGTGTCGTCTAACTTGGTGCGTTGGTCGGCTGGAAGCAACATAAATTCCGATTGCAAACTAGATTTACTCTTTCTAGTTTAAGAACAATAAGAATTGTTAACATATCCGGCAGAGGGCGGATTCCCGCTTTTAGCGTAGCAGTCGATCGCCAAATAACCTGCTGGCACCCTTTGGGCTGGTGGCAAGAAGACGGTTTGCCGACTTCCAGCATTGGCGACAAACTGCAAGAGGTAGGCGGGACGCTGAGACGCGCGATGGATGGCATGGAAGAAACAGGCCTAGTCCGCCGCGAGAGAGACACGCGCGATCGTCACATTTGGCGCATTTGGCTGACAAACTCCGGCATACAACAGAGCGGGAAAGACAACGCACAGAGCAAGCCCAGCAACGTGTAGAACGCTTAGAGGAAATGCTACGATCGCAAGGTATCGATATTAGGACGTTCCGGTGCAGCGCGGTTGTTATGTCGCGGTTGCTACAATTCAATACCCTTTATGCGATTGTAGTTGTTAATCCACGCAATAATATCATTATAGATTTTGCCTTCTAGATGCCAGCGATGACGTTCAATGAGCGATCTTGCGTCTTTCGTAAAGTCAGTGGTAGTAACAAGAAGAGCTTTAGTTGCTGAGTTGTCAGCCTTTACCCCCAACAGTTCACGAACAGTAGAAACAGTCACGGGATTTCCTGGATCTGGGCGCTTACATTCAATTAGATACCGCAGATTGATCGAATCAACATTTTTGACTGCAATTATGTCCTTGCCACCATCTCGTGTCTGCCCAGTTAACTCAACATCGTACCCAAAACCGTGAAACAATTCAGCAATGAATTCTTCAAAGCGCCGCCTCTCGATCGTTTGTAAAATCTTGGGATGACGAGCAATCTCACGCATTAATTGTTCAGAAATAAAATTAGCGATCGTGATAATTGTATTTGATTGGTCGTCCTCAAAGTCTGCATAAGTAGTATGTGGAACGAAGCCAACATCAAAAGTATAATGGGGTTCTAGATACCAACCATCTGGCTCGCCAAGAATAATCTCAGGTTCAGAAGTATCCCAATTTCCATCATATTTGACGAACGTAACACCACCACAAGAGAGATAAAAGCCCCAATTATATGAACCTGACTCCCACATAACACGCCATAATCGATCGAGACCAATATCATGGGATTGCTTGGGGGAGAGAAGGACACATTCTGCATTGGGATCCTGGCCCCAAGACTTTGCTTTTTCGCAAACAAACGAAAAGAGCTTCTCCTTTGCAGAGAGGAGATCGTACTTAGATAAGTCAAGCTTGGGCGTGTAGGGCATTGCAGCTTATTGAAATTTTTTAAGGTCTAAAGCTGAAATTTAGTTTAGAACGACAATGAGCTTCAAAACTACAACTAGCTGATAACTGTACTTTAACTGCGATCGCAACTTCACTCTTACTCTCAATACATATCAACCCATAAAAACATTATTGCAAACAAAACAACTCTATGGTATACTAGAAGATTGTGAATATTAATCAAAAGTAAAGTAACAAGCCGGGAGAAATCAAAATGACACAGCAAACCCTGCACGGAACCAGCCGCAAAAGAAAAAGAACATCCGGTTTTCGCGCCAGAATGCGTACCGCAACCGGTCGATTGGTAATCAAAGCTCGCCGCAGCAAAGGTCGCCACCGCCTCGCAGTCTAGCACTGCATCAAGGTTGAGAGGCCTCAACGATCGCCCTACGCCATGTTGCCCGAGACAAACCGACTCAAACACCGAAAAGACTTCAGCGCCGTCTACCGCAAGGGAATGCGCCGCAACTCCGCTCATTTCAGCCTCAGAGCTCTGCGTAAACCCAAAAGCGTCGAATTAAGCAAACCGACAGCCGAAAAATCCTTGCAGCCAACTCGCACAGGTATTTCTATCAGCCTGAAGGTGAGCAAGCGCGCTGTAGTCCGCAACCGGATCAAGCGCCAGATTCGGGCAGCTTTGCGACAGCTATTGCCTCGATTAAAATTCGGGTGGGATTTAGTAATTGTCGTGCGTCCGATCGCACAAGAGTGCAATTATGCAGAAATTCTGCAAGAATTAGAGCAGTTGTTGGTAGAAGCCGAGGTACTAGATGGGAATTCGAGAGGAAGTATATTATGAAGGCGGCCCCGCGCCGGGAGACTTGATCCTCAATTTACTCCTGGGGCTGACTGTGGTGGGAATCCCCCTAGCAGTAGGAGCAATTGTCCGGGCTCTGTGGCTGCGGTATCGGATCACGAGTCGCCGAGTGTCCGTAACTAGCGGCTGGATGGGGGGCGATCAGACAGACGTTATCTACTCAGATATAGTCAAAATCGTCACAGTACCTCGCGGTTTCGGGACTTACGGAGACATGGTGCTCACCATGAAAAATGGCAGCCGCTTGGAACTCAGAGCTATGCCGAAATTTCGAGCAATGTATGACTACATTAACGAAAAACTACCCGTAGCAGCTCAAAAAGCAAACGCGGCTCAAGCTAAATAACCGAACCGCTTTCACCCTGATTAGAGGCCCAATTCAGTGCGAGTATTGGCAAACTCATTACAACAAACCCGCAGACCAGGCGGTCGATCGACGGGCAATGTCCTAAGATAGAGACAAAACCCTGAAAATTGAGGCGGCTCGCCTTCAGCGGGTAAAAATAGTTCTCAACAGCAAACATAGAGCACCTAAATTAACTCAAAGCGAATGGATTTTGGTATCTCGTTTCTCTCCAACAACCTAATGCTGCCGATCCTAGATTTTTTCTACGGGATCGTGCCAAGCTACGGTTTAGCGATCGTAGCACTGACGCTCGTGATTCGCTTTGCTCTTTATCCTCTCAACGCAGGCTCTCTTCGCAATATGCGGCGCATGAAAGTAGCGCAGCCTTTGATGAAAGAGCGAGTAGATCAAATTCAAAAACTCTATAAAGAAAATCCTGCAAAACAGCAGGAGGAAATGAGCAAAGTATACAAAGAATTTGGTAATCCTCTAGCAGGATGCTTCCCGTTGGTACTGCAAATGCCAGTGCTGTTTGCACTGTTTGCAACACTCAGGGGTTCGCCTTTTTCTGACATAAATTACAGCGTCAACGTTCAAGTTTTGCCGAAAGAACAAATCGAAACTGTTCAACCGCAAGCTTTTGCTACACCGCCACAAAATATTTACGTCACAGGTACTTTTCATGCTCCTGTTGTGGGCGTAATTCCAGGCGGTGACCAACTCGCAGTCGGCGACACAACCAAAATTAATTTTCAAACCCCAGAGGGCAAACCTCTCAAAGCCCTAGCGGCAGAAAATAAGAGCGAAATCGACTTTGAACCACACTGGAAAGTCATCAAAGGCGAAGAAACTGTCCAGGTAGATGAACAGGGCAACATCACGGCCTTAGCGCCCGGTGAAGCCACTGTTCAAGGCACAATCCCCGGATTGGCTAGTAACAAAGGATTCCTGTTTATTGAAGCTCTCGGCCGCGTGGGCGCGATCGACTCAGACGGTACAATCCACTGGGATATTTTGGTAATGATCCTGGGCTTCGGCATTAGTTTGTACATCAACCAAACCCTTTCAGGACAAGCACAAGGGCCAAACGACAACCCCCAACAGGCTACAGTCAACAAACTGACGCCAGTCATATTTTCAGGGATGTTTTTGTTCTTCCCGCTGCCCGCAGGCGTGTTGATGTATATGCTGATTGCTAACATCTTCCAAACAGTTCAATCGTTTATTTTGTCGAGAGAACCGCTGCCCGAAAACCTGCAAAAAATAGTGGACGAAGCAGAGGCGAAAACCCAAAAAGAACAAGGATTAGATGCACTTCCCTTTGAGCCCAAGCGTTCTAAGAAAAAGGCTTGATTTTAACAACAATGAAAGACTCTCAAATGCAGCGCGGACAGGCATGGTTAGAAGAATTGCTACAACTGTCCGCAATTCCTTCAAAAGTGGTATGCGAACAACAAAAAGATTGCTATTGGATGACAATAGATGAAAGCAATCTGACTCCCGAACAAGTTGCTATCTTAGTCGGGCCAGACGGTAATGTACTAGATGCGATTCAGTACCTCTGCAACACGGTTCAGAATATAGGCCAGGAAGTAGAGGAGTCAATTCCTTATACAGTTGAACTAAATGGCTATCGCATCCGCCGCCAAGAGGAATTGCGATCGATGGCAGAGTACGCAGCCGATCAAGCGCGTTCGACGGGAGTTGAATTTGAACTCAAATCGCTGTCTTCGGCAGAACGCCGTCAAGTTCACAGCTTTTTGAGCGAATGTGAGGATATAGAAACTTACAGTCAAGGACAAGATGCCGATCGGCGTTTGGTAGTGCGGCTGCGCTGACGTTCAGTTGACAGTTGACAGTTGACAGTTGACAGTTGACCGCACGGGTAGCGACCTCTACATGGAAGGAAGAGGATTGGAGTAATGAATAGTCTGATTTTAATTTATCCCGATCAGGCTTCCGGCTTTAAACCAATTCTTTCTGGGAAAAAAGGAAAAAGGAAAAAGGAAAAAGCCAAAAATTAGCTATTCCTTTTGACTTTTGCCTTGAGACGACGAGAATAAAACGGCAAAAGATGATTATGGAGACAATTTATATCCCTCATCTACTCACAAAAACCGAGCGGAAAGAGGTCATTGATTTTGAAGAAATTATCCCCGATTTAGAAACTCTTACTCCGGTGCGGGGGCGACTGCAAGTTACTCACCAAGGGAATTTCCTTGAGGTGAAGGCGAAAGCAGAAACAATTGTCACTCTCACCTGCCACAGATGCTTGAAACAATACAATCACCGTTTGAGACTCCAATCATCTGAAATAATTTGGCTCGCAGAAAAACCGAATCAGCATGATGCAAGTTCAGGAGAATTTGAAGTTGATTTAGAAAATTTGGTGGAAAATTTGTCGCCTACCGACTCTTTTTCTCCAAGTGATTGGGTGTATCAGCAACTGTGCTTGGAACTGCCACACAAACAGCTATGCGATACTAAATGTCCGGGAATAGATTTCAATGAGGATGCAGAGACAGAAAGCTCAGAAACAATCTCTGACAGTCGCTGGGCATCTTTGGCAGCACTTAAACGGCAATTGCCTTAGTCAATAGGGCTCTCATGAGTTTGTAGTGATAAGCAAACCGCATATCCTTACGGAGAGGGCGTCACAGAATCACGAACAGTTGTGCCTGATACCGTATGCACCATAAACCCAGGAGAGCCGTCAATAGTCATTAGTCAGCAGTCATTAGTCAGTAGTCATTAGCTAATGAAGTATTTCAGTTTTGCTTTTACACGCGAGTGCGAACGTCCCCGCTCGCACTCAAACAAACAAAAAATATTTTTACTCTCCGAAACAAAGGATTTCATAGCTAACCACTAACGAACGGTGGAATAACGAGTGCAAAAAAATAACACCACCTAGCAACCGATGACTAATAACTAATGACTAATGACGTTTCCGAGCGGGGACTAATGACTAATGACTAATGACTAATGACTAATAATGGAAAGCGAGCAGGGACAGCACTAATAACTAATGACTACTGACTAATGACTACTGACTAATGACTACTGACTACTGACTACTGACTAATAACTAATGACTATTTTTAGTGACGAGTTTGAACTACTGCTACGATCGCGCTACCCCCTAATTTACATTCCCACACGGGAAGAAGAGCGCGTCGAAGCAGCGATCGCCCAATGCGCCAAAAAACAGGGTTCTCGCGCAGTCTACATCTGGGATTTTGTTGACGGCTACCAAGGAAATCCCAACGATGCCGGTTTTGGCAAGCGCAACCCGCTGCAAGCTTTAGAATTTCTCGAAAAATTGCCCGCATCCGCGCCGGCGATCTTTATTTTGCGAGACTTTCAGCGGTTTTTAGAAGATGTTTCAATTTCCCGCAAGCTGCGGAATTTGGCGAGACTCCTCAAATCGATGCCCAAAAATCTTGTCATCGTCTCTCCAATAACTTCGATCCCCGAAGACCTCAGCGAAGTAATCACAGTTTTGGAGTTTCCCCTGCCTGCGGCGGCGGAAATAAAAATTGAGGTGGAAAGACTGTTAGGGTCTACCGGACAAGCCATAGAAGGGCGTTTGCTGGACGAAACAGTGCGCTCCTGTCAAGGTCTGTCGATCGAACGAATCCGGCGAGTTTTGGCAAAGGCGATCGCCACCAGAGGCGAACTGCACCCAGACGACGCGGAACTGATTTTAGAAGAAAAGCGCCAAACAATCCGCCAAACTCAAATTCTCGATTTTTACCCAGCCCGCGAAAACATCTCCGATATCGGCGGTTTGGACAATCTCAAAGAATGGCTGCTGCGGCGCGGCGGTGCTTTTTCCGAACGAGCCCGCCAATACGGTTTGCCGCATCCCAGAGGCCTGTTGTTAGTCGGAATTCAAGGAACAGGCAAATCCTTAACTGCAAAGGCGATCGCCCACCACTGGCATTTACCCTTGCTACGATTGGATGTCGGGCGCTTATTTGCCGGATTAGTCGGCGAATCGGAATCGCGCACCAGACAAATGATTCAGCTAGCCGAAGCCTTGGCCCCTTGCGTGCTGTGGATTGACGAGATTGATAAAGCTTTTTCGGGATTGGACGGTAAAGGCGATTCCGGGACAACCAGCCGCGTGTTCGGGACTTTTATTACTTGGCTGGCAGAAAAAACTTCACCGGTTTTTGTAGTTGCTACGGCGAACAACATCCAGTCTTTGCCGCCGGAAATGCTCAGAAAAGGCAGGTTTGACGAAATATTTTTTGTAGGTTTGCCCAGTCAGGAGGAACGGCGGGCAATTTTTGAGGTACATTTGTTGCGGTTGCGATCGCACAGTATCAAAAATTACGACTTAGAGCGCTTGGCTTACGAAACTCCCGATTTTTCGGGTGCCGAAATCGAGCAAACTTTGATTGAAGCCATGCACATCGGGTTTAGTCAAAATCGAGACTTTACCACAGATGATATTTTAGAATCAGCCAGTCAGATGGTACCCTTAGCCAGAACGGCGAGCGAGCAAATCCAATTTTTACAAGATTGGGCCGCTGCTGGGAAAGCTCGCCTTGCTTCCAGATACGGCAGTCTGAGCCGCCGGATTCAGGGATAGTCGTTCGAAGACAGTAGTAAGTCAGCAGTCAACAGTCAACAGTCAGCAATGAACAGTCAACAGTCAACAGTCAGCAATGAACAGTATATATAGCGTTTTCAAGTTTTTAGTGGGTTTTCTGCTAGCGATCGTCCTCATGGCAGGCGCTAGCGTGGCGGCTGCACTTTACTTTGCCGCTAAGCTAACTACTGTGCCCGAAAAACCGATGTTTTCCAACGACAAAACAGCAGTTCAGGTTGCCGGCGCAAAACCCAAGTCAACAGCGCAAGCGAGCCCTGTTTCTACATCTAGCGATGAGCAGTCTCCGAAACCCTTAGAACCGGGAGCTTACCGAGCTTTAGTGACTCAGCCGATCGGCTTAATTCTCCGAGACAGTGGGAGCAGAGACTCAAACCGGATTGGCGGTGTCGGTTACAACGAAAAAGTCGTAGTTTTAGAAGATTCCCCGGACAAAGAGTGGCAGCGAATTCGGGTTGAGGATGGAAATCGCGAAGGTTGGGTAAAGGGCGGCAATACTGCAAAAGTCGAAGGTGAATAGGACAATAGCCGATCTCAAGTCCTGCACGACAACCCTTATCCGCGATCGGGAAATTATCTGCCTTAAGAAAGCGTCGATCTGCCTGATACCTGGGGTTTCCGAGAGCGAAAATCTACGTAACAAGTCTAATCTTAATCTCCGATTCAAAAATTCAGTATCACATTTATTTATAAAAGTCAAGTAAAGTTTATTTGCAATATTTGGGATGGCAATCAGAGACTCTGAGACTGTGGGTGCGAGTCCGAGCAAAATCAGCAATTTGACATTAAAGCCAAGCAGCGCAAAGGTTTTTTAACCAAAAATCCCACCCCCAGACCAGGCTTTGTATAAGTAAAAGCTATCTAATTAATTAGAGTATGTTAAGAAACTTAGCAAAATTTTAAGCTTAGTTGCGAAACTGAGGGATTTGTGACCTAGGCAGAAGCAACAGTGATAGCTTTGATCCCAAGAGGTAACTTTTCAGCTTAATAGCTACCAAAAATAAAAGATATGTACGACAAACGTCCCGATCGAGATTTGGCGACTGCTGCTGTAACTGCGGCATTAGGAGCTGGGGTGGTCACTTCTTTTGCAGTCAGCAGAGGCCAAAACCCGCTGGTAGCTTTGGCAATTACTGTTTTTGCGGCGGGAGTAGCTTTGATTTGCGATCGGTTCGGCTTAATTTAAGCGATCGTCGATTTTTTAATACAAAGTCAACTTATCAAAAAATCCCCGCCCTATTTGCAACTAGCAAAAGTGGGGATTTTTAGTGGCTAGTTTTTTGGTTAATCAGCGGTACTTTCCCAGATGCACTCGCCACATGAAAAAGCCGCGTTTCTTAACAAAAAACCTGCGATTTCAGGCTCTTTACCAGAAAACAAATTAAGGTGATGACAACCGGCGCCCAAGTCTTGTGGTAATTTCTGCGGCAGCGAGATAAAATATTAGCCAGCACTACCCCAGAACTTATTCTTTTTTGGCCTTACAGGCTAAGACTATGCCTGCAAACTTTTTTTGCTGAGTCTCGCGCCTCTAGAAGCAGCGATGCTATCTTGGTTATTACCTGTAATTATTTTTGACTGTAAATTTTTAAAAAAAACGGGTGCTTCGCGCTTTCCAGGTATAACTTAGCGTTGATAGAATCCAAGCCAAGCGTGCCAAAAATCATTTTTGGCAGTTTGCTCACACAACCCACCCACAATTTCACACTAAAAAATTATGGAATCCCTCGCCTACCTCGAACTTGCTCTTGTTTGCGAAGCACCCGCAGAGTCGAAAATTTTTGATGCGCCCAAGTGGCAAAACCTATTATCGAGTCAGACTTATTTCCGTTTGTTGTCTCTGGCTTTGATGCTGTCGGTGTTGAGTGCAGCCGGTTCGGCTTTTGCTCAAATAGATCCGGGATATCCGAATGTGCGAGCGGTTCAAGACAGGTTGCGGGATCTCGGCTATTTTCCCAGATCTTCGACAGGTCAACTCGGCCCGGTTACTAAACAGGCGCTGACTAACTTTCAGCGAGACTATCAACTGTCGCTGACTGGCCGGCCCGATCGAGCTACTGTGATAGCACTCAACAGTTTTGCCGGGGATGACGATCGACCTTTTAATACTATTTATACAAATTATCGGGAGCTGCGTTTTGGAGACGCCGGTGCAGATGTTTCTGCTCTGCAGCGCAGGTTGAAGCAGCTAGGCTACTTCAGCGCGCATCCCACAGGGAGTTTTCGGGAAGTGACTCAAAATGCCGTTAGATACTTCCAGCGAATTAATCGACTGCGGGTGACTGGAGTTGCCGATAGGCAAACTTTAGCTTTGGTGTTTGGTTCCACCCGGCCGGTTTCCCCCGTTACGCTTCCAGGGAATATTTCGGGAAATGGCGGTTGCAAGGGGCTGCGTTTCGGGGACAGAGGGGCGACGGTAGACTTGATCCAGCGGCAGTTAAAAGCTTTGGGTTATTTTGAAGGCGACGTTGACGGCAAGTTTCGCGAGCGCACTCTTTACGCTGTGACTCGTTTTCAGCAAGATTATAATTTGGTTTCTGACGGCTGCGCTGACACTGCCACTTTGACTGCTATCGATGCGGAGATGAGGTCTAATCAAATTACCTTATATCCTGGAGAAAATGACGAGCAGAGTAATGCTGGAGATTTTCTGGAGTTGGGCGACACAGGCCGAGAAGTTGAATTTGTGCAGCGGCGGCTGCAACAATTGGGTTATTACAGGAGCCAGATTCACGGTTGGTTCGATCGACCAACTCAGATAGCTTTGATCCGGTTTCAGAAAGATAGCGGGATGTTCGGGACTGGTCGGGTGGATCGCAGCACTCGATCGGCTTTGCGACTAGGCCACAGGCAGGCAGCAAAGGCGCAGCAGCCAGTCGCAAGGGGTATCCGGCGGGGTGATAAAGGGCCTGCGGTGCTACAGCTTCAATCAGCGCTCAGAAGTCTGGGCAAAAATCCCGGCCTGGTGAATGGAGTATTTGGAGCCGAGACTGAATGGGCGGTGCTGTCGTTTCAGCAGGAACGCAATTTGTCTCCGGCGACGGGTATTGCCACTCCGGCAACTTTGGCCGAAATTCAAAACGGATTGGCTCGGAGGTTGCCTGTTCCTGCTGTTCCGATTAGCAGCACTGTCAATTCTCGTCGATCGAGCATTTAATACTGACAAAGGTGGCTGCAAGACCTCGGCTTTTACAGGGGTTCAGTCACCGGAGTTTTGGATGCTCAGACGAGATATGCCCTCGATCGAGCTCAGCGCAGTTACGGCGTTAGCAGTGACGATTTGTTGAGTCAAACTTTTTAGGGACTTGCGGACGCTACATCAAACAAATCGGGTTTCTAACTTCCGAGTCATTCGTCAAATGATGTATTTGCCTTAAAAAACCGGTTTCGGCGTAACTGCGATCGCACTTGCGCCGGTTTTTTGTTAATTATTGTAACAATCTGTACTTGAAACGCGAAAATAGTGTACCTTCACTCGAGTGACTCCAGAATGTTGTGGCCGTTTTCGGCGATCGACTTCGGACAAGACCAATTGCTCGAAACCAAAGACGGCCATCCCATCCGTAAAGCTTCGTGACACACCGTATGAATAGTTAGCTGGCAGTCTAGCAGGTGCAATCCAGACTTTTCAGCTTGCTTCATACCTGTTTTCAAAATCGAATCGTTGTTAAATTCGATCGTTCTGTTGCACTGAACGCAGACTAAGTGGTGGTGGTGGTGCGGATAAGGCTGATTTATTTCATAATGTTTGTGACCTTCTGCTAGTTCGAGTTCCCGGAGCAGGCTCATCCTTGCCATTAACTTTAAAGTTCGGTAAATGGTGGACAAGCTAATGTTTTCTCCGCGATTTTTTAACAAAGTGTACAAATCCTCGGCACTCAGGTGATTGCCTTTGGGGAGGTTTTGAAAAACGTGCAAGATGGTTTCCCGTTGGGGAGTCATCCGCCAGCCTTTGTCATTGAGTTCGGATTTGAATGAAGACGCGGTGTAAAGTGCCATTATGACCCTCTCAAGAAAGTCTGCCTATTGACAATCATACACAACGATCGAGATATTGTGCAAATATCCGAGCTTATTGAAAAAAGGTTGAGGAAAAAATTTATTTTTTGATATTTTTCGATGGCAAATAGGCCCGAAAGCCCCAGACAGAAGACATAGAAATCCTTGAGAAGTAGAAATCAATACTTCTGCTTTCCGTCTTCTATCTAGATTCAGAAACCGACAGTAGATGCACGCCCATTAATTTAATTGAGAGACTCCAGATAATCACGGACGCGGTTGCGGCGCTTTGGTTGACGGAGTTTTTGCAACGCTTTAGCTTCTATTTGGCGGACTCGCTCGCGGGACAAGTCGAGAGCACGACCGATTTCTGCCAGAGAGTAGGGGTGTCCGTCGCCCAAACCAAAGCGCATCAGAATTACATCTCGTTCGCGGCTGGTCAAATCAGCCAAAAGTTGCTGCAAGTCGCGGTGCAGAGCTTCCCGCATCAGCATTTCTTCTGGGGAGATGCTGTCGGTTTCGAGCAAGTCGCCCAATTCTGTATCTTTTTCGTTGCCCACTTTAGTTTCCAGAGAAACAGAGCGCGGGACTCGCAACAAAACTTCTCGGACTTGGGATGGTGTCATTTCCAGCTCGATCGCGATATCATCGATGGTAGCTGTCCGACCTTTTTCTTGAGAAATTTTGCGCTGGGCTTTTTTGATTTTGTTAAGTTTTTCGGTGATGTGAACGGGGAGGCGGATGGTGCGGCTTTGAGTAGCTATCGCCCGCGTAATTCCCTGCCGAATCCACCAGTAGGCATAGGTGCTAAACCGATAGCCCCGCGTCGGGTCGAATTTTTCGACGGCTCGCTCCAATCCGAGAGTACCTTCTTGTATTAAATCTAGCAACTCTAAACCGCGATTTTGATATTTTTTGGCTACCGAAACAACCAGGCGCAGGTTCGCCTTAATCATGTGGTCTTTTGCTTCGATGCCTTCAGCTTGAATTCTTTCTATCTCCTCGACAGTCATCTCTGCCAATTCTGCCCAATGGCGCTTGCCTTCGGACATAATTCGTTTTAGTTCTGGCACGTCGCCTACACCTGCTGTTAATGCCCAGCGTTCCAGGGAAGGCTTGTGTCCCAACTGTGCGGACAGGCGATCGCGCACTTCTATTACATGAACAAAGCGCCCAATTAGCCCTTCTTCCTGAGAGGCGACGGTACTGCGTAATTCCAGTAGTTTGATATAGCGCTGAACTTTTTGAGCTTCAGAGACTTCTTCGTCTCTACCTAAGAGACGAACGCGACCGATTTCTTGTAAGTAAAGGCGCACTAAATCCGTAGTGCGGCGGCTGGCATTTTTTTGCAATTTGGATGCTGTCTCTGCATCCTCAATCTCTGCTGCGCGTTGGTCGATGAGTTCGTCCCCAGCTTCTTCAGCATCTTCATCCAACACATCTACATCTTGCAATGGATTGACTTGCAGTTGTTCGTCGAATTCAGCTTCAGCGTAAAAAGAGGTGGCTGGCATAGTGATTTTCTCAGTTGCTCCGGGTGAAAAGATGCTACGCTTAGCGGTTATTTATAATTATGATGCCCGCTTTATTAGGACGAACCATCACCGCTGTTTGTTTCTTTACTAACTTTCGTGACTTTTTTTGCTGTTGTTCGATCGAACTTTGGCAGCCCCACTTCTTTTACAAAGATTCAGGAAAACCCTAAGAACTTTCTGATGTAACAGGTTGAAGGCCCGAAAAGTGCGTTGTACTTCTTTGTTTGTATAGCTAGTATAGATACTGACTGGCTAAAAACAAGTGACGTTCGTCAGAAGTTAAGTTAATCTTCATCACCAATAACCTGGTTCCCGATCACTTCGGAAAATTAAGGATTTTTTTAATAAAACTTTATATAACTCGGCGATCTAGATTAAATACGCTGCAGTGAGCGCAGAAGTTTAATCCATTACAGAATATGGGCTTGAGAGTTGCTAGAGTCCGCAGTACCGAGTTATTGGCTGACGCAAAAACCGGGTTTCTTCCTCAAATTTCTGGATTAAAACCTAGAAGT
The DNA here is from genome assembly GCF_036701795.1 of Microcoleus sp. N9_A1. Taxonomy (NCBI): domain Bacteria; kingdom Bacillati; phylum Cyanobacteriota; class Cyanophyceae; order Oscillatoriales; family Microcoleaceae; genus Microcoleus; species Microcoleus sp. N9_A1. The sequence continues at coordinate 42,053 of NZ_JAUBRI010000032.1, read as the reverse complement.
TTGAGGAAGAAACCCGGTTTCTGGATCTCTTTTGGGTAAGTCGCGACTTGGAGGGGGCGATCGACCGATAATTGTTTTGCTGTTGGCTGCTGCTTCCGGGTTAACATCAGGCCAAGAACACCAGCATCAGAAACGGGGTCTTTTGCCCTGGGTCTGCATATAAAGCGCAAGTTTTTCCTCGCTGTTACCCGGTTGATCTGGTTTTAGTGAGAATGGTGCGATCGGGCGCGACTCATTGGTAACAAGTTAAGCTAAGAAAGCATTGTCAATCAGCAATTATGCTCAACATTTACTCGGATTTTGGGCATAAAACTGATATTTGGGCGATCGAGGAATCATGCCTCCCATGATATTTATACTTACTCCCTCTCAAATCGTAAATTTTCCACTCCTAAAAAAGCAGTTTTTTTGAGTAATATTACTGATTGACAAATGCAGTTAAGTCTTAACTTGTCACCAATGGGCGCGAGTCAACTCAAATTAAAATTGCTAGCGTGGGTAAAGTTTCATCAGTTCCCTCACCTGTTCGGCGTGATAGGAACTGCGAGTTAAGGGAGAAGCAACAACTTGCAAGAATCCCAAAGATTCGCCAAACTCTCTCCAAGCATCAAACTGTTCGGGCGGCACAAAACTTTCTACATTCAAGTGCTTTTGAGTCGGTTGTAGGTACTGTCCAACTGTCAAAATATCGCAGCCGACAGCCCGCAAGTCCTGCATCGCCTCCCGAATTTCGCTGTCTGTTTCTCCCAGTCCCACCATGATGCCGGATTTGGTGTAAACCCCAGGTGCGAGTTGGCGGCTTCGCTGCAATAGTTCCAAGGTGCGATCGTACTTTCCTTGTGGCCGCACCTTGCGGTAAAGTCGCTTTACGGTTTCGGTATTGTGGTTGAGTACATCTGGCCGGGCTGCGAGAATGATTTCTAAAGCCTGCCAGTTGCCGCACAAGTCGGGAATCAAAACTTCTATAGTTGTATCGGGCATCGTCGATCGCACTGCTTGAATGCACTCGACAAACTGAGACGCGCCCCCATCCGGCAAATCGTCCCGGTTGACAGAGGTAATCACGACGTGGTTGAGTTTGAGCCGCTGCACCGCTTGCGCCAATCTTTGGGGTTCCGTCGGATCTAAAGGTTGGGGCTTTTTCTCAAAATCAATGTCGCAGTAAGGACAAGCGCGGGTACAAGCCGGGCCCATAATCAAAAAGGTCGCAGTACCTGCGTTGAAGCATTCGCCGATGTTCGGACACGACGCTTCCTCGCAAACCGTATTCAGGGACAAATCCCGCAAAATTTCTTTGACGTTGCCGACGCGCTCCCACTGGGGGGCTTTAACTCGCAACCACTGGGGCTTAACTGTCACGTCTGTCTCCGCCTGAGTAGTGTTTTACAAATCATTATATACGAGCTTGCTAAATTTTAAATTGAATGTGATAGGCTAAAAATATAGTGACTAATTTCGGGATGTAGCGCAGCTTGGTAGCGCACCTCGTTCGGGACGAGGGGGTCGCAGGTTCAAATCCTGTCATCCCGATTGACTTTAAATCTTTACAGGTAACGGGTTTCAGATTTATAACTCTCTAGGATATTCCATTTTCCGCTCATCCTTCGCTCAGTGCGACTCTTCTAAGTAGCTGAGTATCTCCAAAACTGCTTCCATGTCAGCCAAGTCTGCCCTCGACTTTTTGCGCCGCGCTTTTAACTGATTGAGCAGGTCGGCCGGCTCTGCAACTTCTGCAACGGTCAGAGCTGAGTTTTTATTTTCTTCCCGTGAGCGCCGTGCTTCCTTGAGTTCTTGCTCCAACCTCTGCACCTTCAGTCCTAAGTCGCCGTTGCGATCGTGTAACTGATTCAGTTCTGGGTAGTCCTAAACAAGTTCGGACAAAGAGCAGCCGTCAGTGGATTTCAGACAATAATTAGAGAAATTTTGCCAAATAGCGAGGAATAAAAGACGCACAATAAATACGCATAAACTCTATATTTAGCGTGTATATGGCGCACATTTTCGCTATAACTCAATACGGTTAAGTTATAGCGAAAAAAACCGATCGTGCGTAGGTTGGGTTAAGGAACGAACCCTCCGTTTCACTCCGCTCAACATTTTCGCTACAATTTTCCTTAACTGAACCGTATTGCGCTATAACTAGCGCGTCACACTATCGAAAAATTATATCATCATTATTTCTTTCTCATCCTTCTCTGGGAACCTCTTTTAGGCAGTCGCTTAATTTCAGTTTCGCCTCCTTGAAATTCTACTTCTTCTCTAATTTCTAAGGTGACACTTTTAATATCGCTTTCGGTCATTTTTTCCTTTTCATCAATTCCCTCAGAATCCGGTAGATTTTCTATTAACTGCACGTCCAACCCAGAAGTTTGAATCAGGAATTGTGCGATTTCTTGACTAATTTCAGCTTCTCCCATCTCCTGCTCAATTTGCGCCGCCGGTAAATCTTCCTCGGTAGCAGGAAAATCCTCAATTTCTTGACTAATTTCAGTTTCTATGATTTCATTGTTTACTAACTGCATGGATAACTGCTGCTTTTCCCTTGACAATTCCTCAACCTTAGTTCCAAGCATTCTAATCTGTTCGTTGAGAACGCGAATTTCTCGGTTTTGCTGCTGAATCATTTCTTCGGCATCAGCAAGAGTTCGATTTCTCTCTAATATCACCTCATTTTTAGTTTCTAATTCCAAAGCGCTCATAGCGGCTTTAATTACATTATAAAAATGGGGCTTAGATACATCAACTTGTTTAGCATTATGGCGGCTTTTCCCCAAAAGTCCAATCTTTTCTCCTTGCTTAACAGCCAAAACAAAACCTTGATGATTTTTTATTTTTAATTCTTTGACAAAATCTACTTGAACTAAACTGCAAATATATTTGTGACAGTCAAAATAAAATTCTGCTTTCATAAAAAAAAGCACCCCTTTCTGCTACAGTCCCGCAGAATTATAGCATGAACAACGTTAAAACTAGAAGAAAATTTATAAAAATAGGGTGGGCGCGGAGGGCTGTACCCTAATTTATAAATGTATGCGATGTCAAGAGTTGTTCAGGACTTATGCGAAAAATCGTTTGACGCGCTACTTCTAGCAGTAATGGGCGCATTGTGCCCCTAAAAAATGAGGTTTTGCGGGCTGGAATTTAAATGTTTTGGGTTAGCAAAATTCGCCAACTGCGACATATTTGATAAATTAATTAATTGTTTTTTTGGCTGACATAAGCGATTTCCAATCCGTGACGATAATAAGCTGTTTCTAAATCAACCCTTTCAGTTTTAACATCAGGTTCTAATTCAAAAAAGCTGAGCTGAATAGGTTCATAGTTTTTTTGATATTTGTTAAACTTGCTCAAAAGTCTTTCTTCTAAATGCTGGTGTGATTCTAAATTACCATCTGAAAGAATGTGATTAATTTGTAAATTAAATACTTTAAGTTTGTGGCAAACTAAAATAGTCCTATGACAAGTAATCGGGTCTTTTTCCGCACACATTAAACTGATTTTATAATTGGCTGCGCCTTTGAGTAAGCGCTGCATTCCTGCGGAAAATAGAGGAGTTGCTGCTATGCGATTGTATAAAGCTTTACCGCTAGTATCGTAACAGCTTAAATCTTCGGGTCTGGCGCCCAACTCTTTGCCTAAAAAAACATATTGAATGCCGGTACTTGACAGAGAAGCTGTAATTTCCGATTTATTAAAATGAGGTAAATAGCGGCTGAAAGGATGCGATCGCACGTCTGCAACCGCCGTAATTCCGTGTTTTTGCAGCAGCAAAACAAACGCTTCAATACTAAGATTGGAGTGTCCGATCGTAAATAATTCCATTGCTTCGATATTACTATTCAGTCCGCCTGCGCGAAGGAGAGTTTGTGTAGCCCAATTCTTGAAATTGGTAGACTTCAAGCTGTAGGTTTCTTTAGCAACTTTTGAATTAAAAGTTGCACAGCCAGCAGCATTAAACCCAAAGATGCAAAAGCAAAAATACCCGCGCCCAAAGCCACAATCCCCATGACTAAAGTTCGCACAGCCGCGCCAATATTAATCGCAGTCACATTGTCCGAATGTATGGGCGAATTTGCAAAAGTTTGGACAATCGACAAAGTTAGCGCGTACAAAGCCGCCGCAAACCCGCCCGCGATCAGCGAACCAATCACGCACCGCAAAATCGTCGGCGGCGTGGAAGATGCAGAGGTTGCATCTCCAGCCGAACTCAGAGGTTTAGAAGTAGAATTTGGATTAGTTAAATCAGTCATGGCGATTTTAGATTTTAGATTTTAGATTTTAGATTTCTGGTTAATTCACCAAAAATAAAATCGGTGTTGCATGACATATTATCAGTTCTTCGATCTCAATAGACTCTGCGAAAAGTTAGATTCATCTTGACCCTCGCCTGTTAGACAGGTTTAAGGGCCGATCGCGATCGCACCATTTCCGAGTTATACCCTCGCAATCGGCGGTTTTGTATCGTTTCCCTCCGAAAAAATCCGAATTCCAGTATTGCTAAAATTTGCTACCCAAAAATCCAAATCTGGAGAAGCGATCGCACTTTTAACCCGTTCTAAAACCTGCTGAGCCTGCTCTGGAGACTCCGCCAGCGCAAACACCGTCGGCCCAGAACCCGACATCATCGTTCCCAAAACCCCCACCGACTCAAAAGCCTGCCGCAACTGCAACACCTGCGGGTACACGGGCAAAGCAACTTTTTCTAAATCGTTGTGCAGCAATTGACCAATTTTTGATCGATCTTTTTGGGCGATCGCCCCCACCATCGGGCCCGAATGTAGCCGTTCCCGGCGGCACTCCAAATCTTCCGCTGCACAATAGGAACTACTGAACTGCTGGCGATAAGTTTGATACGCCCAGGCAGTAGAAATACTGAGATTTCGGTACTTCGCCAACACCACAGAAAAGCCCCCCAAATCAGGCATTGGCGACAGTTTATCCCCGCGACCAGTTGCCAAAGCCGTACCTCCACTAATGCAAAAAGGCACATCCGAACCCAAGGTTCCCCCCAACTCTTGCAACTCCGACTGAGTAAGCCCCAATTGCCACAGCAAATCCATCCCGACTAAAACCGCCGCCGCATTTGCCGAACCGCCGGCAAGCCCCGCTGCCACCGGAATCTGCTTGTGAATGGCAATCTCGACTCCGCCGTATTTCGCCAAAGCATCGGGGAATTGCTTCGCCAACAAGTCCGCCGCCCGGTAAGCCAGGTTATTCTTATCAGGAGGGACTTGCGGGTGATCGCAGCGCACGCGGATCGTGTCTGTACCGATCGCGCGCAAGTCAATTCGATCGGCCAAATCTATGCTTTGAAGTACCATCGCCAGTTCGTGATATCCGTCGGGGCGATCGCCTATAATCTCCAAATACAGATTGATTTTTGCTGAAGCTAGCAGAGAATATGAACGCATAGGTGATTAAGCCGCAGGTGAAAGAAACCCCTGGTTGAAATTAATTGACACCAGTCAGAATCTATTTTCTCACAACTCAAAGGAAATATTATGCCAGAAATCTGGAAAACTTTTTTTAGTTCCGGGTCATTTATTCCTCACGGGCACTGCTATCTCTGGCAGACAAAGTTAGTCTGGCTTCACGTAGCCTCAGATTCGATCATTGCACTAGCGTATTTCTCGATACCCATTACACTGCTTTATTTTATTTCCAAACGCAAAGATTTGCCCTTTGACTGGATCTTTGCCATGTTTGGAGCCTTTATCGTCGCCTGCGGGATCACTCACATATTTGAAGTCTGGACGCTTTGGCATCCTACCTATTGGCTTTCAGGAACCATGAAAGCAATTACCGCCACTATTTCCTTCACTACAGCCATACTTTTAGTAAACTTAATCCCTCAAGCCCTAGCCCTTCCCAGTCCCGCCCAGCTAGCACTAGCAAACAGCCTCCTCGAAGCAGAAATATGCGATCGCATATCAGCAGAAACAGCACTAAAAAAATCCAAAGACGAGTTAGAAATTAGAGTTGAGGAACGCACGAGAGAATTAAAAAAACAAACTCTACAACTAGAACAAACTTTGCTAGAATTGCAGCAAACTCAAGCCAAGCTAATTCAAAGCGAAAAAATGTCATCTTTGGGGCAAGTAGTAGCTGGTGTCGCCCACGAAATTAACAATCCAGTCAACTTCATTTACGGCAATCTGGCTCCTGCTGGCGAGTATGCAAATAATCTCCTGGAAATGGCCGATATCTACGAACAGCACTATCCAAATCCCTTACCGCGAGTCAAAGAAAAACTCCAGTCTCTTGATTTAGATTTTATCCGAGTAGACTTGCCAAAAATCTTATCTTCGATGAAAACAGGGGCGGACAGAATCCGCGATATTGTCAAGTCGCTGCGGACTTTTTCGAGGCTTGACGAAGCCGAAATGAAATTAGCGGACATTCACGAAGGTATTGACAGCACCTTGATGATGTTGCAAAACCGCCTGAATCCTAAACCCGATTATCCCGGCATTGAAATTATCAAAAACTACGGCAATTTACTGAAAGTCGAGTGCTATCCCGGACAGCTAAATCAGGTATTTATAAATATATTTAATAACGCTATTGATGCTTTTGAGGAAGATAGCGAAGACCAGAAACTTGCCCGTGAAACTAATCTCAAAGTCCTCAAAATTTCTACCAGAATTGTAGACGAAAAATGGGTAGAAATCAGAATTCTTGACAATGGGTCAGGCATCGCTGAGGAGGTAGTCGAGCAGATATTCGATCCTTTTTTTACAACCAAACCTGTAGGTAAAGGTACGGGACTGGGTTTGTCTATCTGCTATCAAATTATTACCGAAAGACACAAAGGAGAATTGCAGTGTATTTCAGCACCGGGACAGGGTACGGAATTTATTATTAAAATTCCGATTAGCGTTAAATAATCATTGAACAATTACACAGTCAGTAGTCATTGGTCATTGGTCATTGGTCATTGGTCATTGGTCAGTAGTTATATCATGTCCGGTCGATTGACAAATATAAAATTAGTTCGTAGTGCGGACTTTAGTCCGCTTTCATGGAGCGGACTAAAGTCCGCACTACGAACGAACCGTTTTTGTTATTAATCTACCGGAGATGATATCATTAGTCATTGGTCATTGGTCATTGGTCATTGGTCATTAGTCATTAGTCATTAGTCATCCGAAAACAAATTATTGCTCAAATTCACCCATTGATCCACGCTCAAATCTTCAGCGCGAGATTGAGGATTTATCTGTAACTCTTCTAGCAATTGAACGAGTTTATCTAAATCCACAGCCCCTTTCAAATTATTTCGCAGCATTTTGCGCTTGCTGCCAAATCCCAACTTCAGTAAAGTCTCCAAATAGCGCGGATTAACCGCCGCAGTTTCTATCTGTCTGGGACGCAGCCGCACCACCGCAGAATCGACTTTTGGAGGCGGATAGAAATCTCTAGAAGGCACATCACAAACTAACTCACATTCTGCTAAATATTGTACCCGCACCGACAAAGCGCCAAAAGCTGTCGAACCCGGTTTAGCGTAAAGCCTTTGGGCCACTTCTTTCTGCACTAACAGCACGATCGAATCGAAGGGTTTAGCAGCAGGAACAGATATCGTTCCCAGCAGTTTTTGCAGAATCGGGCCAGTAATATTATAAGGAATATTGGCAACAACTTTATTGGGATTTTGGAATTTGGGAAATGCCGTTAGTTCAGCATCTAAGTCCATTTCCAGGATGTCGCCTTGTAGCAGTAAAAAATTGTCGGTTTTGCCGAGTTGTTTGGCTAGCTTAAGACACAAATCTCGATCGATCTCCACAGCAACAACAGACTCAGCTTCGGGCAGCAAGCGCCGAGTCAGAATCCCAGTACCCGGCCCGATTTCCAGGACACGATCGCGATCCAAAGAAGCCGCTTTCACAATCTTATCTAAGGCTTTCTCGCTTTTGAGCCAATGTTGAGCAAACTGTTTTCGGGGTCGGGTCGATCGCATTTTTTGAATTTTTGGAGAAATCTTAGCCTGTCATTCTATCACAGCTCAATATCTTTTCCCAACTTACGGTGATGTTTATTTTTGTTAACAGGGGTTGAATTAACCAAAAAACTTGGGCACTATAATAAAGACAAACGATAAAAAATAAATTTATTTCTTCCCAATTACCAACAGCACAACACGTAAGTCACGGAGACAGGGATAGCTGTTTTTCCAAATAACCAATAACAAATAACCAATAACAAATAACCAACAACCAATTACCACTTCCCCAAAAATGAAATTCCAACGAGTATTTGGTACATTACCCAAAACCACAGCCAGCGCCCCCGGCAGAGTAAACCTACTGGGCGAACACACAGACTACAACGATGGATTTGTACTTCCAACTGCGATTCCCCAGCGCACAACAGTACAAATCGGCTTCAGCAGCGACGATCGACACCATTTTTATTCAGCAGAATATGACGAACTCATAAATTATTCAGACGACGATACCATACCGCAAAAATTCGTCAGTTATATCTGTGGCTGCCTGAGACTTTTAGAAAAAGAAGGATACAAAATACCGCCAATAAATCTCTACATTACCTCGAATGTGCCGATCGGAGCCGGTTTGTCCAGCAGCGCCGCTTTAGAAATAGCAACCCTCAGAGGAGTGCGCGCGCTGCTGAACCTCCCCCTAGACGACGTGCGGCTAGCCCAAATCGGACAGCAAGTCGAAATCCGGTATGCCGGCTTGAACTGTGGCATCATGGATCAAATGGCGTCGAGTTTAGCAGACACCAACACCATGCTATTTATCGACACGCGCAGCCTCGAATGCCGCCCGATACCTTTTCCCACAAACACAGAAATTTTAATAATTGACAGTGGCGAAAGCCACCAACTCGCAGCAGGAAGCGGTTACAACAAGCGGCGCGCCGAGTGTGAAGAATCCGCGCGGATATTGGGAGTTAAAGCTCTTAGGGATGTCGCCGATCCCAAAGCAGTGGAAGTATTGCCGGAACCCCTCAGAAGACGAGCGCGGCACGTGGTTACTGAAAACAACCGCGTACTCGAAGCAGTAAAATCTTTGCCAGCAAAACGTTTTGGCGAGTTAATGAATGCTTCCCATGCCAGTCAGCGCGATGACTACGAAGTTTCGGTGCCGGCAGTAGACACGCTGGCGGCAATCTTGCAGTCAATTCCCGGAGTCTTCGGCGCAAGGCTGACGGGGGGAGGTTTTGGCGGTGCTTGCGTAGCGCTGGTGGAGAGTGGGAAAGCGGGTGTTATCGCATCAGAGGCGATCGATCGCTACCAGCGCGCGGGTTATAGTGGCCGCGTTTTGGTTCCCGAAGTTAAAGTTAATTCGTGAAATACCTAGCACTGACCTTCGGTACAATGTAGGCTTCGTGTCTCATTTGCTGCTGCTCTGTTGGGTATCCCATTACTGGGTATTCGTCACCTAAGACGATCCGAGTCTGACACAGCATCTCTGGGTTTTTTATACCCTTTATCCCCTTCATAGAGGAACCCACGCAGTCGCCCTGTTTCCCAAGGCAAAAATCTTTCTTCGTACAACAAACTTGGGTTATCTTTTACAGCAGGACATACCTTACTAACCAGCGGTTTGCTTTTTCCTCCTTTCTCTCGCAGTTATCCTTGGTAAGCATATTACTGCTTGCTACTGTGACCTGTTGTTTGCAGTCGAGTGAGTGGGTCGCAACCAATTATATTATATAGGGCTTGCTGAATAATCGATCGCAAATCAAGAATAAGAGCGATGGATATCTTCAAGCAGAGTTAAATATAAGTTTTTTCTGTATCGATTCCTCCCAATTATAATTGTAGATTATCTTCCACCCAAAAACAGGTGTTGTTTTTCCAAATAGACATAAAAACACACAAAAAACCCGGCGCCACCAGGTAGCAAGGTTCATTACCAAAAAAGTAATTGCAATAACCGTACCAGATGTATTATCGAGTTTAGCCATTACTCGATTCAGGCCGAATCTTCGTTTACGCAAGTCCCAAATTTGCCCTCTATCGCATTTCTAATTCTTTCATCATCTGCGGCTTGCTTCTTTTTTTCTTTACTGACGTTTGCTGGCGGTCTTCCGTCATGAGGCCCACTGATTCTAATTCCTCTTTCTTTACACCAAGCTCGGTTCTCTCTTGTTCGATAAATTCGATCTGCATGAACTGACTCTGGATAGTATCCTGTGAATCTATAATAAGCTTCTACTTGGGCTTTTAAGTCTCCTGATTCGTTAAAATTATCCCAGCTCATCCTGTTTAAAAATACATATCCTTCAAAGCAACTGGCTGATAGTTTGGCTCCAAACTCTACGCTTTTTCCGGCTTTTCCTCTGACTATCGGACGGATGTGGGGTTGGCTTAAACTTACTATTCTATCCTCAATCCTCTGTTTATTGTTGTCAAATAACCATTGCTGTTGGCGAGCTACTTCTGTGAGGACTAGCAAGGTTTTATATTGCTTTTTATTCAGACATTCTAGGCTCGCACCTGCATCGATTAACTGTTCAATATGAGCGAGGTTTCTTTTGATGTATTGAAGTTGTTTTTTAATTGCCTGTCTTCTTTTGTTGCGAGTGGGTCGTCTTTGTTTCGCTACTGCTAAGTAGTCTTTTCTTGCTAAATTACGGTAGGTTCTTGGTTTTTTAGGGATTTTTTCTTTGATTTGTTTATACAGGATGTCTATGATTTTTTCTGTATGAACTCTGGCTCTGTTTAATAGTCCTAAGTCGGTCGGATAACTAATATCGGCTGGGGCACAGGTTGCATCTATGATTAATTTCCCGCGATTGGGTGACTCATTTTTTCCGTCCGAATCCTTTTTTTTTCTGGTTGGACTGGCGTGATTTCTCGCATTTTTTCGACCATGCGTTCGTTCACTTTATTAATTAGGTTGGGACTAATTCTTTGGCGAAAGTGCACTAATAAAGATGGGTCAAATGGTAGTTCATTGCTGTAGCTTGATTGACCGATGAAGTATTGTAGATAGGGGTTTTCCCGGATCTGTTCTACTGTTTCGCGATCGCTAATTCCTAATTTTTCCTTAATAATTAATGCCCCCAACGCCATCCTCCCTGATTTGGCTGGTGCACCCATTTCTGTGGGGAAGTTTTGAGCATATTCTGATTCAAATTCTGACCACGGTATTACTTCGGCCATCTTTACCCAACGGTTATCAGGTGACAATTTAGAGCCGTTGGCTAGTTCAAAGTCCAAGGGTGGGAGGGGAGCAAGCTCAACCTTTTTGTACATGATCTCAGGTGGTGATGCACGGGTTTTGACCTATTTTACCTGTTTATCTTGCACTTTATTCTCGATCGCGCGAGCGAAACCCAGACCACGCAATATGCGCTCGATTATTCAGCAAGCCCTATATAGGTTTCTGTTGGAAAACTTGGGAATTGTAGCTTTTCTTTATAAACCTTGCTCGGCTTATATCCCCGCGCCAAACGGAGTACCGTTATGGCGGGGGACTTACGCCGATTGAGTTAACGCTCGAACTATCTCCCGACAGGGAAGGCCAGCGCACAGTCACGATCACCGAATCCTCCTCCGCAGACCAATAATGAGGCACTCCCGGTAGCCAGAGAGCATAATCTCCTTCGCGAGAAAGCAATATTTCTTGTTCTGGAAATTGCAGGCGAAACCGCCCTTTTACCAGGATAGAAAGCGTGGTGGCTTCCGCATTTACCGCCCACTGAGTCCTACAATCTCCGGCGGGGTGAACTCCCCATTTTACCTCTAACGCAGAAGTCGATCGCGGGTCATCTTCAGGCCTCATAAAGTGACCCGCAAACCAACCGCCCCGACTTGCACCTTCAGCGCCCGCATTTCCGAAAACCACTTGAGATGACATCAGCTAATCAGGTAAACAACAAAGATGGTTATATCTGACATCTTGCCCCATTTTCAATAAGCTTTTTCTGAGCGGGGAGGATGCCCACCCCACAAGAAATTCACTCTTTGTGGAACAGGCATCTTGCCTGTTCTTGAGAATAGTGATCTTCGGCGAGTTAGATGGGGGGACACCATCTAACTTATGACTTGCGGCCCGAAGATTGACCTTCCGTAGTCGCTATTTCCCCAGCTTCCATCAACTGCTTAAAGCGACGTAAATCATTTGCAATTTGCTGTTCTGGAGCTTCGCCAAATAGTTTAGCAGCACCAGCACCAATTGCACCGCCCGGAGGGTTGTATTCGATGACAACTTTTACCTCAGTACCGCGTCCCGCTGGTGCCGCTTGAAAGCGCACAAAACCCGAATTCTCAACATCAGCTCCTTCAACAGACGCCCAAGCAATTAACCGATTTTCTTCTTCGCGCACAATCTCCGCGTCCCATTCCACACTATTGCCCATCGGCGCGCTGGCAATCCAGTGAGAACGTTTTTCATCGATGACCGTAACGTGTTTGAGATGCTTCATAAACCGAGGCAAATTTTCAAAATCGCGCCAGAAACGGTACAATTCATCAGCCGGTTTGTCGATCGTCACTGTCTTTTCAACTTTAATGCTTTGATTGGCATCTGCAGCCGACTGCAAACCCTCCACAACCCCCAGACCGCGCGCCGCTAAACCGCCGCCCGCAACCGCCAGCAAAGCACCTCTCAAAGAACGCTGTGACAAACCAAAAAGCACCAGCGCGCCGCCACCAATTAAAGATGCCCAGCGTTCAGTATCGCTGCTGTTAGTTTGGTTTTGTTTGTCGGAATTTGTCATTGAAGTAGATTCCATTGGTTTAAACGTGGTAAATTAATCTGGCTCTAGCAATTCCCCAGCTTCTTTTTTGTCAAATCCGTACTCTACTATTTTGTCTTCAACCTCTCTGATTAAATTTTTGAACCGAATCAATCGGATTTTGTTGACTTTCTGTTCCTTGAGCGACTGGCATATAAATAGAGACGCACAACCCAGCAGATTGTTGTACCAGCGCTTTGAGTTACTCTACAGATATTAAGTTCACCGCGGAAACTCCTTTTATAAAGGGTTTTGTAATGAAAACAACAGATTCTTTAAAATGTATCTCCACTGGCGCGGCTCCTGCGTCTGCCTAAAGTAATGATCGCCTGCTTTATATCCTTTCATCCCCGGACTAAAACGGGGTTTGCAGCGGCTGTTCCAATCGAACTGCTTATCACCTAAGATAGACGGCGCTAACTCGGCTGCTACTTTACTATATTTTAGTTGAGTCGGGTTCAACTACTCGTTATATCTGATGAAAACAAAAATCTTTCTGGGGTTGCTATGGGCAACATTTATTGCCTACACCTTACTGCTAGCTCCTCTCGATCAGCCCGGAACGCTAACAGTTATGGAAAAAATGCTCAAGTTGCAGCTAGAAGGAATTAACCCCTACCTTGCCACCATATTCGCTCTCATAGGAGTGTGGCCGATGGTCTACGCTTGCCTCTTATTCATTGATGAGAATACCCAAAATATATCCGCGCTTGCCTGCTTTCATCGCTTCCAACGGCGCCGGTATCATCGGCTTAATTCCCTACTTACTCCTCCGCCAGCCCCAGCCAGAATTTTCCGGCCGCAAAGATATGTTGATCAAAATATCAGACTCCCGCTGGACAGGGATTTTACTTTTACTAACTACTATCTGGCTGTTAGCTTGGGCTTGGTTAAATGGGTTCTTCTGTACTTATCGCTGCTCAAATATTAGTTAAGTGTTGATAAGAATTGTGCTCCCAGAATAAATTATGAACAAGTTAATGACAAATATTCTAGATTTACCCGGTGTCATAGTAGAAGATTACCAGCAGATAGGAGCCACATTAATTTTAGTAGTAAAATCAAAACAAAAAACATCAAACTGCCCTCTATGCAATTAATCCAGCCATCATTTATATTAAAGTTATAGGTATTTAGTTAGAGACTTGCCGATAGGTAATAAAGAAGTAATGCTGAGAGTAAATCGACGCAAATTCAAATGTAAAAATTGTCACAAACCTTTTAATGAAAGCTGGAAATTTGTCGAAAAGAAGAAAAATTTCACGAATAGATATGCACAAAGTATTACTGAACAAGTTGTCCATAGTGACATTAAAAACGTGGCTAAAAACAATAACTTAACAGAAGAAAAAGTTTGGTCAATGGTAAAGAATGTAGCGAATAAAATATTACCTGTTGATGTAAAAAACTTACAAAAAGTCGGCATAGATGAAATTTTTTTAGTAAAAGGGCAAGGAAAGTTTATAGTTGTATTAGTAGATTTAGAGACACATAAATTAATAGGCTTAGTTGCCGAAAGAAAACAAGAAGCCATCAAAAAAAAGATGCTTGAATGGGGAGAAAAAGTCTTAAACCAGATCAAAGAAGTAAGTATGGACATGACGGGTAATTATAAGTCATTAGTCAAAAAACTTTGCCCGAATGCTGATGTAACAGTAGATATATTTCATGTGAGAAAAATGATTTATGAGGAATTAAATCAGAATTGAGCAAAAAAAGGCAGCATCATCGCTAAAAGCGAAAGAAAGAGCAAAATTATTGGATAGTTTAAAAGGAAGTAAATATACATTGTTGAAAGCAGAAAATGACTTATCTAGCGAACATAAAATAAAATTAAAACAAGTAAAAGATGCTTCAGAAAGAGTAGGAGCTCTGCACACTTTAAAAGAAGAGTTTCACTCTTTATTTGAAAAAAGTAATAATTTGGGTGACGGGATCTGAGAATTGACAGATTGGTTAAAAAAGGCACAACCATACTACCCACATTCCGCACTTCAATTTGAAGTACGATAAAATACAATACCAAAAAAGCCAAAAATTAGAATAATTAGGGCTTGCTGAAAAAGTCCACAAATCAAATCTAGGTGCCAAACAGCTTGAAAAATGGGAGATTCGGAGATTGGTTCCCAAATTTACTCCACAATTTTCCACCGAAATCCAAGGATTTTGAGCCGAAAAACGTCATAACGAGAGCACTTTTTTGTGTTTAAAAATCTTGAAACCCTTGGCAGTCATAGCTTATAGTTCTATTCAGCAAGCCCTAATTAAGAAAAAACACTGAACCCATTTGCTGAAAGAAGAGAACTAATCAAATCTTAAATCTTTGATTCATAAAATAGTTTATTTAAGGCAGTCAAAAATTGAGGAAGAATTACTTCCCCTTCAGATGTTAATATTTTTTTTAACTCTATTTTGTGGTCGCAATTAAGAAAGTAGATAATATTTTTGACAAGCTGATGGCAAATTCTTCAAAATAAAATTGCGTTCCTCTGTCAAATTAACAATTTGATTTTCCCCATTTGTTCCTCTGTCAAATTAACAATTTGATTTTCCCCATTTAAAGTTAAAATATGAATTCCTTGAAAAACTTGGAATATCCATCTTAATGTGGGCCGCTCTGTTAATTTTCCTAGTTGACTTTTGATGCCGACCTTAGCTGCTTTTAATTGGTTTCTGAGTTGCCGTTGACCGAGACTATAAACCAACAAGGATAGAGACATTAAACATAACATTGTCTCAACTCTTTTTGGGTTTTCTACAAAAAAAATATCGGCGAAAAACAAGGGGTCTTTCAGAAATATAAATCCTCTTTCACTCTTACTGCTGATTTTTTTAATTGCTCAAAATTTCTGATGGTTCTAACTTCTTATCGTCAACTAGGTTGGTCGCCAAAATAAATTTTCCGGCTGATTTTTTGAGGATTTCTATCTCTGATGATTTTTGATGAACTACTCATTCTATTTGACAAATAGTCAGACTATTTTTTGATTTATTTTCAGCACTTACCTGAATTTCTTTGATTTCAAATAGCTTGAGTTTTTTGTTGATCCTTTTTAGTTTATATCGAGATGATTCTGGACTATTAAATTTTTCTTTGCTTAATTTTTTTAGCAGTTTTTAAACTCGCTATGCCAGCCTTTTTTATCTGTTTTTCTAGTTTTTTTAAATCACTTTCTTTTCTTTTTTGGCTTAATACTATTAGCCAAGTTTGTTTGATTCCCGCATAATTTACTATTCTTCTTTCCATTTATATCCGTCTAGTTTGAGGGCTGCTATTGATTTTTTTTCTGAGATATCTATCTCTGCTATCTCTACCGATTGTACTAATTCTTTCGCTTTTTTTATGGTCATCGGCACTCTGCTTATCCATTTGATGTCTTTGATTAACTGGAGATCTTCTTGACTATATAATGCACTGTCACAGACCATAATACTGTCAAAATTTATCTGCTTTTTAAACTCTACTAATATCTTCCCAAATACAGCTTTGTCCGCTTCATTTCCATCTCCAGCTCTTGTATATAATGGTAATCCTTCACTATTTACAATTACATCACATACAACTTGTTTCAAGTCAGATCTATGATCGCGAGAATATCCTTTTCTTATATTTACTGGCAATGATTTAATTATTTCGGTTTCTTTTTTTTGATTTTGGGGTTTTTTGTATTCCCCATGTAAGTGGAATGATCTAGAATCTAAATGAGCATATTTTAGATCTATTTGAAACTTCTTAGTCGCCGCGAACACAATTTCCCTAAATATTTTATTCAATCCATATTTATATAATTTATCCATGACTCTTCCTATTTTATCGTCATTTATATAATCCGCTTTAATCCCGGTGCCTAACAAGGTTTCAATTCCTTTGTCTTCAAAAAACTGACTAAATAGATACAAAGGTCTTGACACAAACCCTAATCCATTCATTAAAATAGCTTTTACTAATATTCCTGCTGAAATCTTTTCCCGAACATCTATTCCTAATTTAGAGTTGATTATTTCAACTATTCCTATCTCATCAATGAGTCCAGCTACTATTCCTAAGTGATCGATATTTTTGATTTTTATTTCGGAAGTTGGAGACATTTTTTAGTTAGATAATATTTTTGACGTTTTTTTGATTGTCTCACTTTTTTGACCTCAAGCCTTCTAAGTATTTTTACTTAGTCATGCCAGGGTAGCAATATACTATATTCTGTAGTGCTATTGAAGTGCGGAAGGTGGGATACTATAAAAAGAGTGTAGAAACAATCAAAAGATGGTTGGGAGAGATTGTGGGGTATTTTGAAGAAAGAACAACTAATGGGATAGTAGAGGGAATTAATACTAAATTAAAGCTATTAAAAAGGTGTGGTTTTGGATTGAGAAATTTGAGAAATTTTGAAATACGGGCATTACTTTTTTGGCATTTTCCTAAAAAATTAGCACAATAAGTACGGAAGAGCCGTTAAATGGAGATTGGGGAGATTTTGTCAAGCAGTGGCAGTCAATTCCTTTTGTGCATTTAATAACTTGGGATTGTTGCTTGATGGCTGTAATATTTCCCTCACTTTTGGGAGACGACATGGCACGCCGTGGACTCGTGGACGATCGCATTTTTTGGGCAGTCTCTCTAGTTCCGCTGTTAGGGCCGCTAGTTTATCTTGGTCTGCGCCCCCCTCTGCCCGAATCTGCAACAGAAATCACCACTTTCCCACTAACAGCCAGAAATTGAAACATTGAAAAGTTTGGTAGTGTTCAAGATGTAATGATATAGGAGTAAAGTTGATTTCCTTCTCGTCTGCTCATGCCTGCGGGTCCAACCTGTGCCTCTTCCCGAACCGTCAAAAATGGTCGCATCCACAACGGTAAACAGCGATTTATCGGAGTTTGGCTTGGTACGAGTTACGGCAGTTGCGGGAGGGTTTGAGCAAGAGTATTGGGAATTTGGCTCGGAATGCGGATGCTTATACACGGGCTCATTTGGAGGAAACGCGTGATCGAATTTCTAAGGTTTTGAATTCGCAAATTCAGTCGAATTAATTTTATATAGGGCTGGACGCATGGGGGATCAGAAACCGGGTTTTTTACGATAATATTTCGTTGCAGCCCGCAGATTCGATAAAAAACCCGGTTTCTTAGAATCTCAGTCAACTTAAAATAATTAAATAAAGAAACCGGGTTTTCGCATGATCGTTTTTGACTCCAACACTGAGGAGATTATCCAATGGAAACCGCAAATCAACCCGTAGACCAATGGCGTGATATCAATTCCGGCGCAGCCGGAATTGATATAAAGGGGCAAGCTTTGTTATATAAAGCTAACCCCTCTAACTCGCGCCAGGGATAGGATTAATAGGGCAAAGAGTTTTAATTCCGAGGCCCGACATTCGATAGATTTAACCCGCTATCATAGATGTCGTCAGCAATCTGAAGTCCAAGCGGAATACCACCAATATTCTGAGACAGGTCGGGATTTCCTTGAGCATTTGCAGCAAAAGCATCAAATACCCAATGCACTCCTAAAAAGACACGACTGATTCCATTTTCGACAATCATTTGCCACAGCCCACCTGGGAAACTGCGAACGTGTTTGGGTCGAACAGTTCCCTGATTGTCTCGGTTAATGCCATTGAACTCATCAGAGACAAAGGTAATCCCATTAAACAAGGTGTCATTGCTGCGACTGGTTATGCCATAGAACCGTCGGGTAATATGCAATGCCGCTGCACCGAACGTGGCGTGTCCAGAAGGATAGGCTGGAAAAGGTGGCGTACCGTTTTTCCCGGTGGAATTCGTATTCGGTGCCCCTAGTGGTAACCACGCGGGGTCAGCATCCGGAGAAAGGAAATTATTACCGGTAGCGGCTGGACCCAAGGAGGGATCGTTTTCCCGAACGCCGACGACCGGTCGCCATAAATCATGAATGTATTTCTGATCCCAGGCTAAAACACCAGCATCTCCCATTGCAGCATTCACCAGCGCAAAAAGACGGGCATTTTGAGCAACACTATTATTGCGAGCGATCGCCACGGCACGGACGATCTGGTTGTACAACCGAGGAGGTGTCCCTAACTCAGCAGCGCCATCATAGCCCCAATAGATGCCAATGAGTGTTTCATTTGCAGTTCGAGCCGAAACACGTGTAGGCAAAGTTCCCATCAATTCAGGTGCAATCCCTTTACCGCGCACCTGTTTCAGGGCGTTGATATAGTTAGGACTCCCTGGCTGAGGTGGAGCGTTCAACTCATGGCGATTCGTGACAGCAAAACATCTCGATCGTGCGCCATAGAACGGAGCATGAAAACCTTGACCAGGATTATCTGGATCAGAACGGTGTGCACCACGAGCCATTGATGCAGCATAGCCATCATCGCTAGCGCTAGGATCATCCAGCCGCTTCTCCAAGATTTTTTGAGCTACCAAAAGACCAAATTCATGACCTTCTTGTAGGCCGTTTCCTTGTAAACCTGCTTGAGTATGTTTCAGATTAAAAAAGGATTTTTGACTGGGATACAAGCTAGACAATGTAGCGTGGGCAGCGGCGGCTACCGCAGCATTGGCTAAGGCATTGGGGTTCGGACTAGGTAAGCCAGGAAGATAAGGAGATAAGTTAACTGGAACGACTGGATTACCCTGTACCCGTGCATAAGCGTCATACATAGCTAAGTGAACGATCGCCAAAGCGCGAGAACTTAGAGTGGGGCCTTGTTGCTCTTTCTTTCCGTTAGTAAAACTAACGCGATTGGCTTCGAGTGCGACTTCATTCCAATACAGAATTGGGTCCATTGTGTTTCTCCTAGTAATAGTTAAGTAGGGCTGCTTACAAACGCCCGGTAATGCGTTGGGCTATAATAAGGGGGATTTTGCTAATTTTAGTGGCAGCTAATTTCAGCTTGAGTTTACCCTTACCTTCAGTTAGTAAATCTAGCTGACGAGTTTTTCTCATTGCGCTCATGATCACTAAAGTTTGAGGCAATTGCCTAGTCACTTTTTTGAGTTACCTCAAATGAGTGTCACTCGTTTGAGTGACATCGCAACTTTGCCCAAAATTTGCCGATTTTGCTGAACTAATACGGCAACCAGCTATGGAAAATAAGTAATAATTTGGAGGGAAATATTTTCCTAGGGTGTTTAGAATTCGCTGCCGATCGAGCGACCGGAACTTGCATCGTATAGGATAGATATAGAGGGAGCCTAAACAAAAAAGAAGAAGCTGGGCAATTGCTGCGGTCAGAACCTGGTTTTTGGGCGATCGTTTTTGACTCAAACAGGTCGGAGATTATCCAATGGCCAGCGCAAATCATACTCGTCATCCCAGTTGAGAAATTCCTCGAAGGAAAGGGTTTTTTGGGCGATCGCAACCATTGATATTAACCTTTTGCGTAGGTTGGCTCTCTGTTGTCTGTTTCTAGCTTAACGGTTTCGATCTCCATTTTATTGTGCATCAAAGGGGTAGCTTGGCAATACGATCGACCCATTCCTCTGCACTAGATGCAGCCCAAATCACCAGCAGTTCTTCGATGACAACTTCCATTGGTATTTTTCCGGAAACAATAATGACACCAGCACTCTGATTGGTAGTAATGAACTCAGCAAATTCCGATGGCATTGTTTTGCGATCGTGGCTGACAAGAACACGTCTTTGCCGTGCTGCAATTGCCAGCATATCTAAATCTTTAACGCCTTCTAACCCAGCAGCAAAAGCAGTTTGAAAGTCGATTGTAGATTCTCGTCGCAGTAATCCTGTGACGATCGCCTGATTCAAGTCAGCATCAGCTTAATAGCGAATATTCACGATCGCACCTGCTGTCTTGCAGCCTTAGCTGCCATCAGTTTGTTGTACAAAGCTGGATCGCTGGTTTGTAGAGGTTGAGGCATGGCATCAAATGCAGCTTCTTCGGCGGCTAGGTAAGCGTCGATTTCAGCGCGGTTGGCTAGATAAAAGGCGATCGCCCCATAAACTTGTTCCAGTGTCAGTAGTGGGAAAGACTGAACAATACTTTCGGGGGATAATCCTTGTTGGAAAGCATAGGCGATCGAGTCAAGAGAAATCCGAGTTCCTTCAACCCAATAGGCATCGTTCCGATATTCTATGTAAGTTTTAACTTCTACAACTGGCATAAAATTTTTTAGACTCTAACTAATTCTTATTGTAGATGGATTCGATCGCCACAAGCTTTGAAAAACTAAGAGAGAGCGCTCGCCCATCAATTGACAAAACCTCCCTTATCTCTGACTTTAACCAAGGAGATGGTGGGTTGCTATCGTAATCGATGAAATAATTTTATCCCAATTGCTCGTACATTTCGTCAACTAACGATTGCAAGTCTAATAATTTGCAAAGACTAAACTTCTGTCATCGCAACGATTTGAACGATGGTTAATACCAACTGAGGAAACGTTGGAGAAACAATAATGGCTTCTCCTTGATATCGCTGTGCCTGATATTCACCATCGATTAAGCGGTTGATAGTCACCGTAGGCTGTTTTGGAGAACCAATATACTGAACGCCTCCCAACCCTGCATAATCAACGATCCAATACTCCAGGATTCCTAAAGTTTCATACTCATTCAATTTGATGCGATAATCATCCCGCCAATTCGTACTGACAACTTCGATCGCCAACGGAGGTGGAATATAGGCAGCAGCAGAGGCAGAACTTTGACGCATTCTGACCCATTCTTCCTTGGCAAACACCACAATGTCGGCTTTACGACTCGATTCACTTTCGCCCGGGGCAGCGTTCAATCTGACTTGTTTATTTTGTCGAGGAACGTAGGGAAGGTTCAAGGATTGGCAATGATCTACCAAGAGACGACATAAACCATCGACGACATCCTCATGTTTGGCTGTGGGTTCACTCAGGGGCATGGCAACTCCATTGACTAGCTCGAATGACCTGCCGGACTCGTCATCCCAGTTGAGAAATTCCTCGAAGGAAAGGGTTTTTTGGGCGATCGCAACCATTGATATTAACCTTTTGCGTAGGTTGGCTCTCTGTTGTCTGTTTCTAGCTTAACGTGAGGTAGAGAGATAGATCGCTGCTCTTGTAGGGTGCGTTAAGGAAGTATACCGTAAACTTTGACACCTCTTCTCGGTTTTACTGCCCGCGTCCTGGTTTGCAATCTACGAAACCTAATGCTTCTGTGTCGATAAAACTGGCGCCATTTCGATCGCCGCAGCGATCGGATATTCAATTTCCGCAGCACGCACAATTAGAGCCACTTGAATTCGTTCTGGCAAACGTCCCAAAATAACTTCGGCATCAGCAGGAGAAAGTTGTTCTTAAAGTTTGGCTTGCATCGCATTCACCTTTGGATTGGAATTGGATAGATACATTCAAGCCACTACCCAACTCAGATTTAGCGGTCTAACGGCAAAATACAGCGGCGGCAGATAGCCTCGAACATAGCACAAGCGGTATTCAACCGTCCGCTGCCATGAAGTGTTAGCTGGCTTCTGGGTGGCCAAGCATTACCTTACAAGCTCTAACAAGTTCTTGATGTGCATCGTGTGCTTCTGTTCCCATAGCATTTAGTTCCACTATTTTCTCCCAACGAGGATCTTCATCCTTAAATTTATAGGATTCCATAGAAAGAAAATCACGACTTTCCGATCTCCAAGTGTTTGACCATAGTTCATTTTGGAACGAGATAAGTTTCAGCATGAAGTCTTTTCGCTTACCTTCAAGAGTAGGGTCTATAAATTCATGGAACGCATCGTTCCATTCTTGGGTGAAACGGTCAATCTCTTCTAACCATTTGCTCGGGAATGAGTCTCCGACATTACAATCACGAAGTAAGTATATCATCTCGCTGTTGTAAGGGAACTGCTCTAAAAACTTTGCAAATAGTAATCGATCGGAGCGTATCCATGAACTCGTAGCAGGAGTCGAGAATAGAATACCACTGTCTGCCATTATCTTCAGTGCATCAGCAAGCTCGCGGCTAAGCTCACCAGTAACCTTTTTGCGAGTGTTCTTATCTGCATTAGGATGGAGAGTAAAAGTGATTGGCCAACGACGAGAAGCAAGATGGAATGGCATATAATCTTTGGGGCTTCCAAAGGCGTCATTCATTACTAGGATTAGCCGCTCACTCCCAAGCGAGTGCAGTGCAAAGCCAAGTTCAAGAAGGACATTATCATTCGCAGAAGGTCTGCCTTCAGTAGACTTTGACGTAAAAGACACATCAGCTACAAAAGCAGAACTTATTTCGATCTTTGAAAAGATCGTATGCCCAATGTCTGGCAGTCCTGGTGTTTTTTTTGTATCGTGATCTACTTCTGGTCGTTCCTCAAGTTCTAATTTTCGTTGAATGACCTTCATTGCCTCCTTCAGAGCATCTCGAATGAAGTAGTGGTTAACGCACTTAGGATGTTCACTTTGCCATGAATAGAAAACTGAGATTACCATTAAAGCTCTATCGTTCCGAAAGGGCCCTGCATCTTTTTGATTTTATTCTCAAATTCTTTATCTGTTATCGAAAGATAGCGAGCACCCATAATCAAGCCAGCAATTAGAGGAATGTAAGTCCAAGACAATAGTATACTGACTAACCCCCATCCCCAAGCTCCAAGATAGAAAAAATGTACTCCCAAACCACCTAGCAATAAAGCCAAGATACCAGTTGTTGTTCGAGATTTTATAGTTTGATTTGAAACTGCGGCACTGGGATCTTCATAAATCGAAGTAGCACGATTGCCATCCACATCAAAATCTACTTTAACTCCCTGAGTAGGGGTATTGCTCAAGTTCCAGTCTGAACCCACAAAGTTATATCTTTTTCCATCGTCGCCTGAAATGAATCCCTGATTTGCCTGAATCGAGAAACTAAGAACTGTGCCTCGCATATAAATACCTCTTACTTGTCGAGTTTTTGGACTGCATACATCAGCGCAGCTTTGAGATCGTTAAGTCCCAAGTCTGGCAATTCTTCGATAATTTGCTCAAAACTCAAACCCGCAGCCAACAACTCTAGGATATCGATGACTCGAATCCGCATTCCCCGGATGCAGGGACGACCGCCACATTGTCTTGGGTTCACTGTGATTCTGTCAAACAGATAAGCAACGGATGCTGGCATTGGTTAAAATTGTTTGAAACCTTTGTCTCTAGCTTACCTCATTTATCGCCCCAAACTCACACCGCGATATAATTCTGCGATCGCAATTTCCAGCTCAATACTCTGTAAAGTATTATTTGTGCGTTAGGCGTAGGCAGGAAGTGGCTCATAAACAAGTTGCATAAGTTTTTCTGAGGGAATGGTTTCCATTGCATAGGTATTGCCTTGAGCATCAGCAAAATCTACTAGATAAGCGCGATCGTCAAAGCTCATCAGAATAGTGCCAACTTGTCCCGGTCGGAGCAAAATTGGCTGAGAGGTGGCTTTATGGATTGCGTGAATTTCTTCAGTCAAGGCAACAACATCATAGTCGTGTAACGTCATCACAATATCCTCAGTTATTGACAGGATAGGTATTCGCTCTTTTTTAACCGCAGATTAACGCAGATTAACGCAGATAGGAGAATGGCGTTCGCTATTTTACCCTAAACAAACAAAACCCGCTAGATGCGGGCTTCATTTTAATAATTGCTATTTAACTCATTACTACATCACAACTGCACTAATCAAAGTTTGCACATTTTGTACAAGAGCAGTAGTAAAGTTATGAGTCACAGGCAAACTGTCAACGACTATTCCAGCGCACAATAGCATCAGGTACAGAATAGAGTATTTAAAGAGCGATCGCGCAACAACCTTATCCTCTGGAGTCTGCAACAGCAACCAAGCTTTTTGGGCAAAAATAGCACCGAGGAAAATAGCTGTTCCCGCATACAGCGCGCCCGCTAAATGCAGGGGATAAACTAGCAGCAAAGTTGCAGGAATCATCAATAGCGTATAAATCCAAATTTGGCGGGCTGTCTCTTCGTCGCCCTCAATTACGGGTAACATCGGGACGCCTACTTCCTTGTATTCATCGCGAATCATCATTGCTAATGCCCAAAAATGCGGCGGTGTCCACAGGAATATAATCCCAAACAGCAGCCACGCACCCCAACTCAAATCTCCCGTAACCGCAGCCCACCCAACTAGCGGGGGAATCGCCCCTGCTGCACCGCCGATGACGATGTTTTGCACGCTGTGGCGCTTCAGCCAGTGGGTGTAAATTAGGACATAGAAAAGGATGCCTGACATTGCTAGCAATGCGGCTAATAAGTTGGCAACAACTGTCAGCAAGGTAAAGGATATTGTAGCTAGGGCGATCGCAAATATCAAAGCATCCCGCTTCTTGACACGCCCGGAAGGAATCGGCCGCCACCGGGTGCGCTCCATAATATAATCGATGTCACTGTCGTAGACACAATTAATCGTATTCGCCGACGCGGAAGCTAAAGCACCTCCAGTAATAGTTGATACCAGCAATAGCGGGTCTACTTCTCCTTTAGCCGCCATCCACATTCCTGCTGAGGTAGTGATTAGCAGCAGTAAAATAATTCTTGGTTTTGTTAGTTGATAGTAACTTTTCACGACTTGCGAAAAGTTTTCGTGGAGGCGGGGGCTATTGTTTGTAAGAACTTCTTGCATCGGTTATTAGTTGTTAGTTGTTAGTTGTCAGTTGTCAGTTAGTTGTCATTGGTTCGTAGGGGCGGGTTTTACGAGAGATATCTGCCGTAGCTAAAAGGATTAATAAACCCGCCCCCACCGACGAGTGATAAATCAGCCCTCTCTTACTCAAGGAATAGATAAATCTGCCTTTTAGAGAGTGTCCGGTTGATTCGTGCTTGTATGGGCGGGGCGGGTTTATGAAACTGTTGGCTTTTAGATCGAGAATCATGGTGAACCCGCCCCTACAAGACCTTGCACTATATAACAACGATGCTACCGGACACGATATTACTCTCAAGCTGATAAAACTCGATCGCGCCAAGCTAAAACACTAAAAGCTATCAGGGTTCCCAGCAAAGCAGCACCGACTGCTTGGTGGGCCACTGTCAGCGGTTCTACCTGAAGGTGCAGCCGGAAAGTTGCTAATCCCAGAACTAATTGAGCAATGAGGCAAACACTCGCCCAGTTAGCCAGTTTTCGCAAATTGGGACTCAGTGCAGGCTGCCGCCAAGCCATCACTGCTACGGCTAAAGTCGCTGCTGTAGCTGGTACGATACCCGCGATGTGGCTGTTCATTACCGAGCACAATTCTGACGAGCTCAAACATTGGTGCAGTGCCCATCTAGAGCCTACTAATGCTCCTAGCAAACTTTGCAGGTAAACTAACAATGCTGCGATCGAACTTACCCATGCTAATTTGCCTGTATTGCCTGTAGCTTCGTAGGGTGTCAGCATAAAACCGATCGCCAGCAGGCTGCAAAAAAACAGTAAAGCGGTTCCCAAATGAGCGGTAACGATGTCAAATCTGAGCAGTTGTGTTACAGTCAAGCCGCCCAATACGCCTTGAAAAACTATTAAAAATACTGCCCCAGCACTGGCAAACGGCACCCATGAAGGGAGGCGGCTGCGGTAGAACACAGAAAGTCCTAAAAGGCCGATCGCGCTCAAGCCGATCGCTGCTGCGTCCAATCGGTGAAACCATTCCAGAAATACTTGCAAATTCATTTGCGCTGCGGGTATTAATTGACCGTAGCACAGCGGCCAGTCGGGGCAAGCGAGCCCCGCATTCATGACTCGCGTGGCGCTCCCTACAGCCATCAACAGCCAGGTTGCGATCGCAATTTTCCACACTAGGCCGCGGATAATATCTTTTGGCTGCCACTGCACTCCTGCTGCGTTTGGCTCCTTTAAAATTGAGTTTGCCATGAAATTTACCTTAGCCTTTGTTATCGATCGAGCTTAATTAAATATTGCGCTTTTGTTTTGGCTGAGCTTAGCCGAGCTTAACACTTTTTTCTCTGACAAGTTGTCATACTTACTACCTTAGCGACTCTTTTATCTAATTAGTTTGTCTTTAGATATTTTTCAACTTTCCTGTTTATATTACAAAAGATTGCAGGATTTTTGCTAAACTTCAAAAAACCTTAATCTTTCACCCCAATTTTTGATGTTTGACAACTCCCCCACTGTCGAGTTTTGGTGCAAAAATAAAGATATAATTAAGGAAAACATTTTAACAAATAATTGTGATATGAGTCGTTCACAAGTGTTTACGAAAAACTCAACTGCAACCTGTGTATTTTCGTCCATCCAAACCGGTTGCTGAGTACCCGTGCCTCCTCGACTATCTAAAATTAATAAAAAAATGTCAAAATATAATTAGATTAGTTCTTCTGCCTTCTGCCTCCTGCCTTCTTCCTTCTTCCTGAGTCGTTGAATCTAAAACCTAAAATCTCAAACTGTGCAGCCATGTCCCAAAAAAACGAAACCGCTGTTCTGGTATTATCGCTCCTAATTACGATCGGGCTAGCCGGTACAGGTATTTGGTGGCTGACAAGCCGCGGCGGCATCACTCCCGAAGCTTCATCACCCCCAAATCAAACGTTTTCCAAATCCCCGACGGGGAATTCCCCGCAGTCAGAGCAAGCAATCCAGCAGCGCCTGAGTGCCGGAAAAAAACTGTTGATTCCAGATGGAGCAACCACAACCAAACAAGCAGCAATACAGGCTTACGCATCTGGCAACTACAACGCCGCTATTTCCGACTTACAAGCTTCACTGAAAACCAATCGCAACGATCCCGAAGCACTAATTTACCTCAACAACGCCCGCATCGGCAACCAAAAATCCTACACAATTGCCGCAGCGGTTCCCATTGGCGCCGATATCAATGGTGCTCAAGAAATTCTGCGGGGCGTCGCTCAAGCTCAAAATGAAATTAACCAAAGTGGCGGCATTAGCGGTACTCCATTAAAAGTGCTAATTGCTAACGATGACGATAACCCAGAGATTGCCTCGCAAATTGCCAGTGCTTTAGCAAATAACTCAGACATTTTAGGAGTAATCGGGCATTTTAGTTCTGATGCAACGCTAGCAGCCAGCAAGATTTACCAGCAAAATCAATTAGTAGCAATTTCTCCGATTAGTACGTCTGTACAACTCTCAGGAATTGGCAGCAACATATTTAGGACAGTGCCGAGCGATCGATTTGCTGCGAATGCTCTTTCTCGCTATATGCTAACAAAATTACAAAAGAAAAAAGCTGCTGTATTTTTCAATTCTGCCAGCAATTATAGCAAATCTTTAAAAAGTGAATTCACCACTGCTCTTTATGGAGATGGCGGACAAGTAGTATCGGAATTTGACTTTGCTAAGGGCAATTTTAATGCTACCGAGAGCTTTAAAAGCGCGATCGCCCAGGGAGCAGAAGTGATAATGTTAGCAGCCAATACCGCCACGCTTGACCAAGCTTTGCAAGTAGTGCAAGTAAACGCCAAACGGCTACCGTTACTAGCAGGAGACGACGTTTATACTGCTAAAACACTGCAAATTGGTGGCGCAGGAGCAGCAGATATGGTGCTGGCTGTTCCTTGGCACATTCTCGCAGATCCGCAGTCAAGCTTTCCCCAAACATCGAAACAACTTTGGAATGCTGAAGTAAGTTGGCGCACAGCTTTAGCCTACGACGCGGCGATCGCCTTAATTGTCGGTTTAGGGCGCAATCCGACTCGTACAGGCATTCAACAAGCTTTATCGGCGTCAGATTTTTCCGCAAATGGAGCATCGGGGCAGATTCGATTTTTACCTTCGGGCGATCGCAATCGAGCAGTTCAGTTAGTAATTGTTAAACCGGGAAATCGCACCAGTTACGGTTACGAGTTTGTGCCGCTACCCGGTTTGTAAATTGTATTGAAAAAGGCAGAAAATACCTATTCCAAAAATCAAAAACTCTCTGGAAATTATCTGCGTTTATCGGCGTTTATCTACCTTACATCTGCGGTTGACTTATCAATCTAAAAATTGTGCGATAAGTCTAGCCAATTGTATCTAAACTTGCGAAACCCCGATCGGCCTAACTGACCTATTCCTCTCAAAAACAGCCCTCGGTTTCAAAGCAATTCTCAGCAACAGCCACAGCGATCGCCATTCTCCGGGAGTTTCCTGCCGCTGCCACTGGCCCGGCCGACAGTACAGCATTTCGATCAAACAGCGGTGCTGGCTAATGTTCAGGCGATCGAACGCAATTCGCACAGTGGGAAATTCCACAAAACTGCACTCTTTTCCATCCCGAAAACTAGACCGCAACTGAGATTTATCGCTCACCAACTCAATCTTAGCCACAGGAATAAAACAGTTCTCTTCCAGAATTTTCAGAGTCGCCGAATCGCAATCAATCAAACCTTTGGCCAAACGACGCTGAGTGCCCAACTCAACAACAGACGGCGCTAGCGATCTCCTTGCCTTGACTGCCGCACTGCGAGGGAGCGCTTTTATTTTACCCTGGGATAAAGTTGTCTCAAAGGCATATTTTGGCAAAATCTCTGCTGCTGTCAAACTTTCTTTACTGCCTTTATTTTTCACCCCAAAACTTGGCCACTGCGTCAAAGCAACTTCAGCGCCACTTTCCGAAATGACAGTGGTTACACCCCAAAAACTTTGACCGCCAATATTCAATTGTACAACCCTGCGTAAATTGAACCATTCGTAAATGTCCGGCTTAGGAATATCCACCAAAATCAGTAATGCAATCCCCAGCATCAGCAGGTTGTAAGCGCTCCAAATCCATCCTAAACTCATTCCTTTTGACAAATGTACACTTTCTGATATTGACTGTACGGTGCCAACGTTTTTAACTAAATTAATGTTTAAATTGTGCCACAAACTGAATGCTGTAGCTGCAAACAAGACAATCAAAGGCCATCCCAAGTTCCAGTTAAAACGAAAGCGATCGCTTGCAATTCCTTTTGGCGTCACCTGAAACCCTTTCCCAAAGGGATTCAGCATGGAACTCACTACCGTCACCGCTAAAGGAATACACTGGACAAACGAATAAATATCGGAAAGCAAAGCAGATCCCGATCTGCGGTTCAGCCAAGAAAACACGGTAAGTTGCACCAAATAGTAAGGCAGGAAAAAGTACAGCAATTCCCGCGCAGTTGCTCGCAAAGGAATGATGCCGAAAAACGAATAAGCTAAAGGTATTAACAGATATAAAACCTTGGTTAAACTGGTAAACCAGTGCAGCAATCCTTCCAAATGAGATAGCCTTTGTACGAATCTGAGACCGCGAATTGTTAAAGGATTGGAATCAATAAAAAATGCCTGAAGCGTGCCTCGTGCCCAGCGTAGCCTTTGATTTAGATGAGCCTCTATATTTTCAGCCGCCAGACCAGCACTCAATTTTTCATCTAAATAAACTAAGCGATATCCGGTTGCTGACAGCCGAATTCCGGTAAAATAATCTTCGCAGATTGAATCTGTGACCAAGCCTCCCGCTGTTTCTAAAGCACTCCGCCTAACTACAAAAGATGTACCGCAACAAACCACGCTGTCGGCGCTGTCTTTGATGATTTCAATTTGCCTGTAAAATATTTCTTCTTCCGGCGCGAGTACATTTTCTAAACCTAAATTACGGGAGATGGGGTCGTGGTTGTAAAAGCTTTGCGGTGTTTGAACGAGGGCGATTTCGGGATTTTGAAAAAATCCAACTGTGCGAGTTAAAAAGTTTTTAGTGGGAATAAAATCTGCATCGAAAACAACAATTAGTTCTCCATTAGTTAGGGCTGTGGCATGGTTAATGTTTCCAGCTTTGGCGTGAATATTATCGGGTCGGGTTATATACTCGCATCCTAGTTCTTTTGCCAGCAACTTGATTTCATGCCGCTTAGTATCGTCGAGCAAATATACTTTTTTGTTGGCATAATCTAAAGCTTGACAGCCGATTACAGTGCGCCGTAAAATAAAAGCCGGTTCGTTGTAAGTTGGGATGAAAATATCTACGGCCGGGGTGAAGTTTCCAGCTTCAACTGCAACTGCCATGCGATCGGCTTCTCGACGCCGGTCTTTCATTCTCAGCATTAAATACAGTTGAATACTGGTGTTGAAAACCAGTAGCATTTCTAGGAAAAACAGCCCCAAACTAAAGATACCGTTGAGGGGATCGGTTAAATTTAGAGTAGCGAGCGATCGCCATAAAACGTAACGAATGGTTAAAGCCAGAACTATTGCAACTACTACAGCGCGCGACCATTTCTGCGGTTGAGGCGAAATTTTAATTGCAGCTAAAGCAACGGACACCAGGGCGATAGTCGGCACTAACAAATACATCTTGCTCGTAGCAGGGACTTGCAGCCACACAGGCGGGTTTTGCTGCCAAGTGTTGATTATGGCAAAAATACCGCTGACTGTACCTTCACGGGCAAACCAGGCTCCGGCGATCGCACCTGCGAAAGCAACCGCCCCCAACACGACTAGCGTTGCCGTCGGCACCCCCGAAATCCGCCACAAGCGGCGTTTCAAGTCTTGAAAATCAAATCTTGAAGTTGTCATAAAATAAATTTAAAGTCCCGCTCGTGCATGCAGCAGTAAGGGTTTCCTGCTGTCCACTTTTTAATTCAGTTGAAAATTCCGACACACCCCCATTACTATATTTACATTTTTTAACATTCTGACCATTGTATGATAATTCATCTTGCTTGATGTTGCCAAACTGCTTAGCGAGTCCAAACCTGGCAAAATCTAGCAGAAGGAAGAAGAAAAAAGGCTTTAGTTGCCTAGGAGAGAAGTCTATCGATTTTAGATTTTAGATTTTAGATTTTAGATTGAAGCATTGACCCCCCGGATAAATTCGGGGGCTTGTATCCTGGATACTTTCGGTCAGAAGCAATCTTCGGCAAGGATTTCAGCAATTAATAACCTCCTAACTTACCCTTTGCTGACATTGCTGCAAAAGGCTTTCGGGCCTGTTCCACCATAAAAAATATTTCTTGTGGGCCGTTTCTCGGACGCCACCCATAAAAAGCTTATTGAAAATCCTGCCACATCTCAGTCATAAACGTCGGGCGCGCTTGCTATAGTTCAAAAAAAATTATCTTGTCTACAAATCAAATAGGATTGCTATATCAAACTATAGCAATCCAGATGATTTAACAATTAAACGAATTCGACATCTAACTAAAGGTAGATTAATTTTATATTCATTTAAAAAAATTACCGCTATCCCAGCACAAAAACCCAGCCATCAAAAAACTAATCAGCAATTTCTAATTGCGAGATTGCATAGCGGGCGACAGCCAAACTAACTCTGGCTTGTTCTATTTCCGACAATTGGGCCCAAGGTCTTTTAGTAGCCATGACCAATTCCCCCCCTTCGGAATCAACATCTCGCATGGCATAAGCCAAAGGACGTGCCAACACTTGCAAATCTTCCTCAGCCCACTGAGGCAAAATATCTAAGACGCACTCTACCATTTGGTCAGCTAAAGATTGATACTTAACAGTTGCGTTTTGCACGCTTTGAGCGATGCTGGCCAGAAAATCTTGAGGAACGCGAGCAAATTTCTCGCGCAAAGACTTTTGTAGAGCAGTCGTCAGCCAAACTTGTTCTAATTGCGAAAATAAAACTTGGGACTTCAGGGCAATATCGCTGTCGCTGAATGAATCAGATAGCGCAAATTCCTGCTCTAGGGCAGCCAAATAAGATTCGGATTCAAGCTGTGCAGGATTCCAGGGGTAAGCAACATCAGTCTGAACAATTGTGGCGAGAAGTTCCATCTGGGCTTGAGTTTGAGAGTCGCGGAAATATTCAGAATCTGTAGATTGGGTAGCCATGATGTAATACCTAAGTGGGAAAAGGAAAAGACAGAGGGGGGACTGTGCCAAGAGCTAGTTGCGAGCTATCAGTGGTAAATAACTCTTTCAAATTCAGACTGGAGACTCAACGCCCAGAACTTTGCTGTGCTACTCGCTGCTTGCCTTCATTAGCTACACCCGCACCTTAATTCGTTCCGCAATCAGTCTCACTGTAGCCCGAAGTTTTAGGAACCTCAATAGTGAACTCAAAAATCTGACCTTGAGAACTGCCAAATTTTAGCTGAGTCCCGCTGCGTAGCAGCAATTCTTGGTGGTGAACTCTCTGCCATCCCTCAGATCCCAAAACTAGAGTCCCATAACGAGAAAAATCGCGCAGGAAGTAGCTAGGTTCTTCCCGGCTATCTCCGATACTGTTGCGGCAGAAAATTTCGGCGTGTTTTTGAGAAACCCACTGTTCTCGAATCACTACGTCGTTTTCTTCCCAGCGTCCGACTCGAACCATACCTGCGCGAATCGGCCAAACCTGATTGGTCGATTCGGTGGATTTGGCATTTGGTCGATCGCGCCCCCGTAAATAAGCACAAGACGGCAACCGTCCCAGCCAAGTAGAAGAATTTAAAGGCAACTCTGTTTTGAGGTCATCTACCGGCTCAGTTAGCTGACCGTCAAACTCAGGGTGCATATACAGCACAGGCAGCGTCCAAGCCGGTTGATTGAACTTGTAGAGCGTTAGTAACTGCTGTCTGGCGACGGCGACTGCGCGATCGATCGACATCCGTCCGGCCAAAGCTTGGGCAAAAGTTTGGATAAAACTTAGGGCCTCCCGATCGGCGATCGAGTCCCGCATCCCCAACACCGCTGGCACCCCGTGATGGATCAGTACCTCAGCCAAACTGCTGCGGGCGATCGCCTGTTGTTGGCCGTTAGTTAAGTGCAGCCTCTCCACCGCCGGCTGAGCTCCCCAGCAGGCATTAAACACCGCCAGAGTCACGCGGCACCGAACTAATACATGAGCTAGTTCAGTGCCATTAATCGCCGTTTCCGGCCCCAAAAACAGCAAACCGCCGTCGGGGCCAGGTATCCCGTGGCCGGCGTAGAACAGAATGTTGTAAGCTTGCGTTTCCAGCCGAGAAATGAGTTCCGCCGGAGTTGGTTCGATCAGAGTATCGACGCGAGTCGGAACGCTGATGTCAAAATATTTGCCGCTGTCGTCGGTTTGAAAAGCACTTTCCAGAACGCCAGCTAGGGCGAGTGCTTCTTCTCCCAACTGCAAATGACCGTTATTACTGTTGGAAAATTGAGAATTAGCGCTGCGGCCGGTTTCGGCTTGTCCCAAAACTAGCAAAATGTTGAGCGACTCCGCAGGCTGCAGGGGTGGCAAAGGTTCAACATTGCTGGTAGTGCGGCTGAACAGCAGTTGCTGCGACAGAGAAATTGCCGGTTGACCGGCTTGAGGCTGCATAATTTCCCAAGGCAAAGCAATTAAATACGGTTCGCGCAAGTCTACGCGTACTCGCAGGGGTAGATTTTGCCCGATCGCGATACCTTTACTTTCCTGGAGACTACCCTGAATCGGGCCTTCAAAAAGCCACTGCCAAAGATTAATCCCCAAATGCTGCATCAGGCGGCTGCTGTAGCTTGCCGGTGGCGACGGCGGATTCTGCTCCCCCCTCTCAACCAACCCCCCTTGGCCGAGGCTCAAAGGCACAGGAGGCATGGGTGAAAGTGACTGTAGGGAGTTAGGGGTTCGTTGTTCAATTTCTGCCAGTATATTCTGGTTGTTTTGGGGCGAGGCGAAACTGCCATCAGAATTTAGGGGCAATTCGTGAATTGTCCCGGAGGGCGAAAACATTTCCTGCCAAGCTTTCCAAGATTGGGAGAGGGTATCGGGCCACATACAGTCGTGGTGAACGTACCCGCTGGGATAGGGGGCTTGTAGAACCCAAGTGGCAAAATGGTTTGCCCCAGCGGTTCTCAGGCGAGCGATCGCTATACTGAGGCAAGGACTTTCAGGGCGCGCCATTCACAACTACCGACTCTGGATATAGGGTTGGATTGAGTTTCTCTATTTGTAGTTTATCGGGTTTGGGGTGCTTTTCGAGTGCGAGAGATTGCTTTGGGAGTTTTTACTTTTACTTAGTGCCCAAAAATTTATCTAAATTCGGTAAATCTACCCAAGTTCCCGTAGCATTCGACTCCTGGGTCAAATCCATCAACAACTGCGAGTAAACCCCTTCTCTGAGGGACGGTATCAAAGATTTACCGGCATCTATTGCTTCTACCCACCTATCTACTACTCGAATAAACGGTGCAATCCTCCCGTCTGGATAAACTTGAGGAAACTCCAATCTTTGAGGAATTTTGATTTCAGCTAAAGGTTCTCCACCTTGGGAACCCCACAAGCGAAATCCGTGGACATAATCTTGCTGGTTGTCGCTTCCTAACACCAACGTACCCTTACTCCCGTATATTTCCACCCAGTGTCCCCGCCCTTGATAAGTAACAGAACTCAAACAAACTTGACAAGGAGTTCCCCCGGCTAATTCCAACATCAACGTGCACGAATCATCGGCATCAACTAATTTTAATTTTCCCGCATCATTCGGATCGGGCCGCCGCGAAATTCCTGTAATCAAATGCCCAGAAAGCCTCTGCGGCGGGCCGAACAGCCAGCTAATATAATCAAAAACGTGAGAACCTGTCGCGCCCAAAACTCCGCCGCCTCGCTCTTTTTGCGCGTACCAATTCCAGGGGCGACTCGCATCAGCACGGCTCGACACCAGCCAATCAATCTTAATTAAACGCTTTTCTCCCACATATTCTGCTGCCAATAATTCTGCTAGCATTTGCCATGCGGGGATGAAGCGAAACTCAAAGTCCATTGTGGCAATTGCTCTCGAACCACCATTTTTAAAATCGGTTTGAGATTCGTTGTTGGCCAATCGGTAAAGTTCCCTGGCTTCATTTGCTGTCAGGGCTGTGGGTTTTTCTAATAATAAATGCTTGCCTGCTTCCAAGACGGTTTTTGCCATTTCAAAATGCAAAAATGGCGGTGTGGAAATGCTGACGCCCGCCACTTCTGGGATGGCTACTATATCGGCGATCGAGTCGCAAGCGTAGGGGATATTGTGGGTAGAGGCGATCGCCTTTGCTTTGTCTAAATTCCGGTGGTAAACAGCCACAACCTCTGTCCGGTGATGGGCCTGGAATCCGGGAAGATGCACTTTTTGACCGAAACCTGTACCGACTACTGCAACGCCAATTTTTGACATGATTTAATAATTGGGAATTGGGAATTGGGCATTGGGAATTGGGAATTGGGAATTGGGAATTGGGCATTGGGCATTCTCCCATCTTCGATCTGGGAGAATCTTTTGGGTTCTCATACCGAACACTTACACAAAAGCTGGCGCTGAGTTAATCTCATGAAGATATGGTTGATGAAAACAAGTTTTTTCTAATCTTGTTAAAAAAATTGCCATAAAAAAGGAACTATTACCTATTGATTTTTCGAGAGTGTTGGGGTATATTTTAGATAATGGGAGTGGTGACTTAAAGTTTATTTAAGTCACCACTCCCATTATATTATTGTACTTCCTAGGAGTTTCAAAGTCAAGCTTTTGGCATTAAAAAAAGGGTAATTATTTTAATTTTTAAAAATTAAAATAATTGGCTCATGACTAATTCTCGGTTAGGTTGTAACTTCTAGTTTCTGCCTGCGAGACAGTCCATTCAATTACTTGTTTGCCCAAATTAACGCCGTCAAACAAGTCAATTTCTCTGATCCCTGTAGGGCTGGTGACATTAACTTCTGTGAGATAACCGCCAATGATATCAATGCCGACAAAGTACAGTCCGTCCTGTTGCAGCACTGGTTCTAACTGAGTGCAAATTTCTAGTTCGCGATCGGTAATTTCTGTTTTTGCGACTCGGCCGCCGACGGCCATGTTGCCGCGAAATTCATTGCCGGTGGGAATGCGGTTGATAGCACCGATGGGCTTGCCGTTCAACAGCACTATCCGCTTGTCTCCGTCTTTTGCTTCGGGGAGATAAGTCTGAACCATCACTGGAACTTGCCCTTGTTGAGTGCTAATTTCGACCAGGGAGTTGAGATTGCGATCGCCCGATTCCAGAAACAAAATCCCCTCGCCAGCTTTGCCGCCCAAGGGTTTAAGAACTGCTGCTCCTTTTTTCTCAACAAATTGGCGAATTACCTGCTTGTTTTGAGAAACAATTGTCTCGGGGATCGCTCCCTCAAATTGTAAAGCGTACATCTTTTCATTTGCCGCCCGCAATCCTTTGGGACTGTTAACTACCAAAGTTTTAGCCGGATCGATGCCGTCTAGAAGGTAAGTAGCGTAAAGGTAAGGAACGTTGACTGGGGGGTCTGTCCGCATGAATACTGCGTCCATTGCTTCGAGTGGCTGCAATGTAGGCTGTTCCACCTCGTACCAGATCTGAGCCGCCTCCCAGCGTCCATCTACCACTTTTACTGGGGTGAGGGCTACCCGACTGAGCATTGCCCAGGTTTTGCCGCCGATGACGCTTAGTTCGTTGGCTTGAGTCGCCCAGATTTCGTGACCCAACTCTTGAGCTGCCTCCATCAGCGCTACGCTGGTATCGTGTCCTGGAATTAGTCGCGCGAGGGGATCGATGATGAATGCAAATTTCATTGTCAATTAAAATTAAGAATTGGTCGCAGGAAAATTTGGGCTAACGGAAAATTCGACAGGGAATGCCTCATTTTGCTGCTAGCAGGGGGTCTAGCTGGCCTAGGGCATCGAGTTGGTGGATTTCGTCGCAGCCACCTATGTGTTGGTCGTTAATGAATATTTGTGGGAGGGTGCGGCCTCCGTTGGCTCGATCGCTCATTTGATCCCGTGCTGCTTCATCTCCATCGATCGCGTACTCTGTAAACTCCACTCCTTTTCGCTTGAGCAGTGCTTTGGCACGAATGCAAAACGGGCAGGTTCTCCAAGTGTAAATTTCTACTTTAGGGGTCATCGGACGCTCAAACAATAACAATATTTTTTAATTGTAATCTTAACAATAGTCTGGACAGTTTTTAGTTCCTAGGCTGAAACCCTCGATTTTTCGTTGGTAGCGAACTTGCCTTGGAGCCTTGAAACCCTTATTCTACGGTTGGCTATCAAAAACTGTCCGAAGAATTGATCTTAACCAATCTTATTTTAATTTTTATATTTTAATTTTTATTATATATAGCAACCTTATCTGTTGCACCGGAGGTTATTCATTGCTGAAACCCTTGCGGGGAATATAATTTGCCTTCTTCCTTCTTTTTACCCTGACTGAAGTCGCTATAACCTTCTGCCTTCAACATCCGGCTCTCTTTGCAGCGCACAAGCTAGATGTCAAGTTATTTTTTATACAATTTTTGATTTTTTATATATTAAGTCAACAAATATCCACGCTTAAATAAACGGAGACATTTTGAAGGAAAACAGGTTGGTCATCAGCCTGCCTAGCGCTGCGGACCAACCTGCTTGTTTCGCTTTCTGCACGAACAGATCATTCCTGCACCTGTCAGTAGGACTGCGATCGCAGTACCCGGTTCAGGAATAGAAGTTGAGCTTCTCGAAGGTGTGCCTGTGTATATTTGGGACAAACTCGGCTGGGTCGCCGGCTGTTCGGGTAATGTCGGTTCGGGCAATGGCGGGTCGGGTTCCGGGTTGGGGGGTGCTGATGGCGGGCTGGGGGCACAGGCAGTAGAATAATTTCCAGGCCCACACACATCTACTGCTGCTGAAGCCGGAGGGGCGGCAGCTAGATAGTAGAACGCTGTTGCCATTGTGGCAGAGAGTCCAATTGCTAGTTTTGCCAGTGGCGTACACATAACTATTTAGTTAAACAGTGGTAAAATCGAAAAATAGAAATAGTCCTAGAGATTAGCGCTGTACGACGGGCAAGGATTTTAGAGTTCTTACAATAAATGGATGTATTCTCTCGCGGACGTCTGTAAAAGATAGTATAGCGCTTGAGGTGAATGCCCAAACACTTTAATAAAATTATTTTCTTTTACCTTGACATCGCGTACCGTGGTTTCCACAGGTAGTTTGCAAAGGTAGTTTGCACAGAGTTAAGCAACATCTTTTTGCAACCTCTGAACCAACAGCCCTAACAGCCATTAACAAAGAGTCTTTTTACCTTGACCGCGACCTCCGGAAATTAATTATTTAACCGATCGCAAAATAGAGATGCTGTATTGTACTTTGTCATGCACAATCTGACTACTCTTTTATAATCTCATAGTCCGACTAGATCTGTCCTCAGTATATGTACGTATATTCCCCCATGTCAACTATTCAAAAGGAATATTTAAGTATTTACCGAGGGTAGAGGGCGTATTGAATGAGCTGAGCAAGTCTGTCGCGGAGAGTTTCCATCCCCAAACCTTTGGCGGCCGAAATAAATACTGCTTGAGGAAATTCTTCTCGGGCGAGGGCGAGAGTCTCTCCATCTACGGCATCGATTTTGTTAAAAACTACAAGGGCGGGGCCGGGAGTTACGGGCATATCTGTCAAAATATTCATGACCGATCGAATTTGGCTCTGCCACGCGGGATGGGAGAGATCGACCAGGTGCAGCAAAGCATCGGCGTCAGTAACTTCTTCGAGGGTAGCCCGAAAAGCGTCGATCAAGGAGGGGGGCAGTTCGCGAATAAAGCCCACTGTATCTGTGAGGACGATCGACAAAGGTTCTCCAGTGACAGCGCTCTGAATCGTCAGCTTTCGGGTGGTGGGGTCGAGGGTGGCAAATAACTGGTCGGCGGCGTAGACCTCGGAATTGGTGAGCAGGTTGAGCAGAGTCGATTTACCGGCGTTTGTGTAGCCGACGATCGCGACTGAGGGTACGTCCATATAGTGCCGGTTCTGCCGCAGCCGGAAACGGTGAGCAAGCAGTTGATTGACTTCTTGCTGCAATCTTGAAATGCGTTTCGCGATCGTCCGCCGTTCGGTTTCGAGTTTAGTTTCACCCGGGCCTCTGGTACCGATGCCACCGCCCTGTCTGGACATTGCTTGACCGCGACCTGTCAGGCGGGGCAGTGTGTACTGTAGCTGAGCGAGTTCGACTTGCAATTTACCTTCGCTAGATCGCGCTCTTTGGGCAAAAATGTCGAGAATCACCTCGGTGCGATCGACTACCCGGATACCGATCTGAATTTCCAAGTTCCGTATTTGTGCGGGGGACAGGTCGCGATCGAATACCACGAGGTTAGCGCTAATCGTTTGAGCGGTGAGGGAAATTTCTTGAATTTTGCCTTCACCGACCACTGTCTGCGGGTGGGGGTTCGATCGCTTTTGACGCACTGTTTGCAATACCTGACCCCCGGCACTTTCCACCAGCCGGGTGATTTCTGCGAGTCCGTCCTCAAAATCCAGTAGAGTCATGTGCTGAGTCATCACACCCACCAGCAGCACTTTATCTTGGTCTGCATCAACCTGCTTAGCTACAAACTCTGCTTGAAAATCTGCTTCGAGTCCTTCCACCAACTCCAGAAAGTCTTGATCTGCGAGGTCGTCCAAACTCAGAGGTTCTGATATTTTCCAGGGAAAGTTTTGAGTTTTGGTTGGTGATTTTTGAATTACAGGTTCTTCTATTTCCTCAGTTTCATCAGTTGAAGCTGGTTCTAACTTAGCGCTCAAAACAGAGAATTCAAAATTTGGCCGGTCTCCCTGGGGTATCAGGTGAACGAGATAAGTTTCTTTGATGTAACCTGTCGCACCGCCGCCGCGACGCTGAAACCCTCCGCCGGTCAGCGTCAGCCACACTAGGGCGTCTAGGCGCTGAATTGCCATTGCCGTGAGTGCTGCTTCGCTGGGTATTTCTGGCTTGAGGTGGGTCGCGATGCAGCGAATGCCGCTGAGGCGACCTCCCCCGTAGCGGGGCAATTCTAGGGGCGCAATCTGGGTTTGGCGGGGTGTACCGACGCCGACGCGAATTACTTGTCCGCGGCGGTTGATGTAGGTGCAGATTGGTTTGTCTATTTCCGTGCTGATGGCGGCGACGCGCTGGGCGAATTCTGCAGTGGTGATACGATCGCCCGGTAGTCGCTGGTGGTAAAGCTTTTCGAGTTGCTTGAGCTGGCTGGACTTTAAACCTTGAAGATTGCCGTAGATGGTTTCGATAACTGTTTCTCCCGATCTATCTGTTTATCTCCTATTTTAGTTAACTCAAGGGCGATCGTGTTCAGGTTTTGAGTTGAAATTTACTAAATTTTCTTGCGTCTAGCAGAGCGCGGATTCAGTATTGTCGAGTCACCAGCGCCGTTGTTTGTCGCTACGGGGCGATCGAGCTTTTCACAGCAGCCATTTCAACTTGCGGTTTTATTTGGTATCTCCAGATACAGGCGATCGCTTAAAAAATCTCCCTCAACAAAACTTAACACTTTATTTTCCATTTCAAAATCCTCCTTTAGACTTGTGTATATCTTGAGCCTACAGGCAGATAGCAAAGCTGAAATTAGGCCGCTACTATGATAAGCGAAACATTGTTAAGGAATGTAAAAACATGGAAACTCGTCCTACTAACGTACCTACAACCACTAATGCCTACAACGGCAAAGATCGCAATGCCTTTTTGTTTGGCTTCAACCCGCAAGCAGAACTTTGGAACGGCCGCTTAGCGATGATCGGTTTCTTAGCTTATTTGCTTTGGGACGCCGCTGGATATAGCGTTCTCCGTGACATACTTCACTTTCTGCCTACCTACATTGCTCAGTAATGAGTAGCTGTCTTTCCTGTCTGGCAGCGTGAGTAAATGCCGCCACTGCCAGACAGGCTAAAAGTTACAAATGGCAGCGAGTATGGTTTTGTCCCTTTGTATCTTTCGTTACTTTTGAATGGCATGAAAAGACTTCTTGCTGTAATTCGATGATTACGGGTGGGGGCGCTGTCGCTGGCGCGGTGAAGATTGACAGCAACAGATATTTATTGCGTAAAGGCGATCGCCCCTGCTGTATTTTTGGCAAGAAATCTCATCAAGCATTTCTGATAATTTATGAAAAATAGGAGCATCAACGATGATTAACTCAAATTTACTGGCAATAGTAGAATCGACTCTAGCTGACACAGCATCAGGAAATTTGCAAAAACCAATAGTGATGTTTGTTTGCAATATATTAGCATTGCTAGTTCTCAGCCGCCGAATTTGGTATCCCCACGTCGGGCCGAAAATGCCTTTACCCTTCCCCTCTTTGTTCAACAATGTAAGCGTACCGGCATTTCTGGCTTGCATGAGCGCCGGTCATTTGCTCGGAACATTCCTGATTTTGACCCTCAACATCGACAAGTATTTCTAGGAAAAATGGCGTCGTTTTTGTGGTGATTTATTGCTACAATTTTTAGTAGGTTAAAAAGCGCCAAAAAATGGTAGGGGTAAGTGAAAAGCACTCACCCCTAATTTTAATTTTTGCGATCCAATGACGCACAAATCGTTTTTTTTTACCACGCACCTACAACTAATATCAATTCCGGTAGCATCGAAATAGTAAAATCCACTCATACCAATTTTTTATGAGGCTGCATAGAATGCGATCCCCCCTAGCCCCCCTTAATAAGCAGGGTGGATTAATTGTCGAGAGGTTAAATCAAGGCTATGAAGGCTATTGACAGACATTATGCGAGGCATTTAA
>NZ_JAUBRI010000199.1:0-1032 GCF_036701795.1 Microcoleus sp. N9_A1 | reverse complement strand
CGGCGACGACTTGGGTGATTGAGTCGATAAAAGCGTCCAGTAAGGCATTAGCTGCTTTTTGGGTGGTGTCGGCCTTGGTTGCCATCAGTTCCACCAGTTCTCCTTTGTTCATAAGTGCGATCGCTCTTTAGTAATTAGTCTTTAGTTATTAGTTATTAGTAACGCAAAACCAGCGCCCCCGTAAGGAGTGCTGGCTTCTGTAACTATCAGACTGTTTCTCCTAGAAGTGCAAGAATCTCTTGTTCTAGTTGATTCATTTGGTCAGTGATGTTGTTGTGATGCTCTTCTGCTGCCTTCAATCTATTCTTAAGCCTTTCTTCGTGAGCTTCAACGTAAGCCAGGTGAGACTGCTGCAGTACCCTCAACTGGCTCAATATTTTCCCAATATTTGCTTTTCCTCCGTCGATAGAGTCTTCCGGGCCTCTATGTAGCCACGTGCTATCGCCTTCAGGAATTCCGTCCGAGACTTCATCCCCAGTGCTCTTGCTTTGCTCTTCAATGCCTCCCAGTCCTCCTCGTCGAGGCGGACTGTTGCGTTTATCGTCTTCTTTTCCTGACTTTGCATAGTTTTTAGCCATATATAAGACCTTTCCCATTAATTGTACGTGCTAGTCTTGACAGTTATTTTAGCACGTGTAATGATTACATCATGATTGCACGTACAAATGCACCGTGCATACCCCAAACATTGACGGGCGGGACTGCATACCCGCCCTTTCCCTAAACCTATGTACACCCTAGAACAGCTACAACAGAAATCACTCAAGGGACTGAAGGAAATAGGCTACCAGCTCAACGTGTTCCCAGCGGGCGACAAGCGCTGCCGCCAAAACTGGATTAATACCTTATTTGGTACTCAGCCCCCGCTGCTGCAACTGCTGGAAGTTTCCCCCAGCGAAGCTCCGAACACTACGCACGAAGCTCCGAACACTACGCACGAAGCTCCGAACACTACGCACGAAGC
The DNA here is from genome assembly GCF_036701795.1 of Microcoleus sp. N9_A1. NCBI lineage: Bacteria > Bacillati > Cyanobacteriota > Cyanophyceae > Oscillatoriales > Microcoleaceae > Microcoleus > Microcoleus sp. N9_A1. The sequence goes on along the minus strand of NZ_JAUBRI010000199.1, from coordinate 68 downwards.
TCCGATGGAATCTGCCGACTCGATCGAAGTTCAACGCCAGGAGCCGCCGATCGAGTCCAAGTTTGGCC
>NZ_JAUBRI010000031.1:14369-77953 GCF_036701795.1 Microcoleus sp. N9_A1 | reverse complement strand
TAGTTACTTTTGTCAAATTTATTGTTAAGAAAGATGTTTATAAAGCATAGCTTTTTAAGGGGGGCTAGGGGGGATCGGGCTTAACTCAAAGGTATTGAGTTAAAATCTTGTAGGTTCTGGCTGTGGCGGCTTTAAAATTCCACATCTTCGCGCTCATTTGCGTCTGTTCTGGGAGTATCCAAACCTTTCGCGGCCCAGCGCATTGTTTCAATGTATTTTGCCAGACTCGCCACAGTCGGAGCCTCAAACAAACTGCTGACTGGTAACTCGACTTGCAAAGCGTCCCGAATGCGAGAAATCAACTGAGTTGCTAGCAGGGAATGCCCGCCTAGTTCAAAGAAATTATCGTAGATACTAACTTGCTGTTTGTTCAAAACCTTAGCCCAAATTTTCCCGATCGCGTTTTCGAGATCTGTCCGAGGCGCTACATAATTTTCTGTTATATCCTCGCTATCTGTATCTATCTTAGGTAATACTCGGCGATCGACTTTACCGTTGGGCGTCAGCGGCAGAGACTCCAACACTGCATAAGCTGAAGGCACCATATATGCGGGCAACTTTTCTTTCAAAAATTGGCGCAAGTTACTTGATTTTAGATTTTGACTTTCTGATTTTTCATTGATGCCGTCAGGAATAACATAAGCTACCAAATGTTTATCGTCTGGGATGTCTTCCCTCACAATTACTACTGCTTCGCGCACTTGTGGATGCTGGCACAAAGCCGCTTCAATTTCTCCCAATTCGATGCGGTAGCCGCGAATTTTTACTTGGTTATCAACGCGACCTAAAAACTCTATGTTGCCGTCAACCCGATAGCGACCTAAATCACCTGTTTTATAAAGACGCGAACCAGGTTTATTGCTAAAAGGATTAGGAATGAATGCAGCAGCCGTTAAATCAGGTTGGTTGAGGTAGCCTCGCGCTAGTCCGTCACCGCCGACGTACAATTGACCTATAACACCGATCGCCACCGGCTGCAAATCCGCATCCAGGAGATAAATTTGCGTGTTGGCAAGAGGGCGGCCGATGGGGATAGATGTTGCGGTTTCTGATACGTCTTGCACCTCATAATAAGCCGAAAAAGTTGTATTTTCGGTCGGCCCGTAAACGTGAATTAATTTAGTGGTTGGATTGTGTTTTATAACTTTTTTCACCCATCTTATATCCACCGCTTCTCCGCCAAACAGCAAGCAGCGCAGCGAATTAAAAGCTTGTGGTAAAACTCTAGCAATTTGTTGAAATAAGGCTGTTGTTAAAAACAAAACGGTGATGTTTTGTTGGAGCAGTTCTAAGGCTAAATCATGAGGCGAAAGGGTAATATTTGTGCTAATTCCCACGAGTTGAGCGCCGTTAAGCAAGGCTCCCCAAATCTCGAAGGTGGCTGCATCGAATGAAGCGTTTGATGCTTGGGCAATTTTATCGGTAGGTTCTATTTTTATATAGTTGGTGTTGAGTACCAGCCGATTTACTGCTTTGTGGGTGACAGCAACTCCCTTGGGTTTTCCTGTGGAGCCAGATGTGTAAATAACGTAAGCTAGGTTGTCTGCTGTTATGGTGTTGGCGGGATTTTCTGCACTTTCTTTGGCGATTTGTTCGGAATCGCGATCGCAATAAATCACCGAGTGTGAGAAGTCTCTGAAATTCTCAATCAATTTATCCTGAATTAACAATACTTTAACTTGAGCATCTTCCAGCATCAAGTTTAGCCGATCGCGCGGATAGCTCGGATCTAACGGTAAGTAAGCGCCTCCAGCCTTCAGTATAGCCAACATCCCCACAATTAGGTCGATCGATCGCTCTGCACAAAGCCCCACTAAAACCTCCGCCCCCACGCCCAGTTTTTGTAGGTAGCGCGCCAGTTGGTTGCTGCGACTGTTGAGTTCTCTGTAAGTCAGGTGCTGGCTGTCGAAAGTTAGGGCGACATCCTCCAGATGCTGCAGGGATCGCTCCTCAAATAACTGATGAATGCACTTATTTTGAGGATAATCTGTCCGAGTATCGTTCCATTCTCTGAATAATTGATTCACTTCATCCTCCCTCAATAAAGGTAAGTTAGCGATTCCTTGTTCTGGATTAGCCACAATGCTTTCCAGCAGCGTTTTAAAATGCCTCAGCATCCGGCAGATCGTAACTTCATCAAATAAATCCGTATTGTACACAGCTACGCCTCTCAGGCCTTCCGAATCTTGCCACTGTTCACCGTATCTGCTCCTAAACTTATCGGAAGCTTCCCACAAATGCAGCTCTAAATCAAAGCGGGTTGTTTGAGTCTCTAAATGAAAAGAGCTCAACTTTAATTCGGGCAATTCTAGCTCGTCCACAGGCCCATTTTGCAGGCCGAATACTACCTGAAACAGCGGGTGGCGATTCAACGATCGCTCTGGGTGCAATTCCTCGACTAGCTTCTCAAAAGGCAAATCTTGGTGAGCGTAAGCTCCCAGGGTTACTTCCCGCGCCCGGCCCAAAAAATCTCGAAATGTCGGGTTTCCCGAGCAGTCTGTTCGCAGCACTAAAGTATTGACAAAAAAACCGATTAATGTTTCAATTTCGCTGCGGTTGCGATTGGCGATCGGCGAACCTACAACAATATCTTCTTGTTGCGAGTAACGGTAAAGCAAAGTTTGAAATGCAGCGAGCAATGTCATAAATAAAGTCGCTCCTTCTCGCTGCGAGAGCGCTAAAAGTGCGTCCTTCAGCTTTTTTGGCAGTTCTAAATATTGAGTTTTCCCCCGATAATTTTGCCTAGCTGGTGCAGGGCGATCTGTGGGCAAATTTAACGCCGAAATCCCGTGCAATTGCTGCCGCCAATAAGCTAGCTGAGTTTCTAATACTTCACCTTGCAGCCATTGGCGCTGCCACTCGGCAAAGTCGGCATATTGAAGTGATAATTCTGGTAGGGGAGATGGCTGTTGATTTATCAAAGCTGTATAGATTGCCTCCAGTTCTCGAATTAACACCCCGATCGACCAATCATCGGAAGCTATGTGGTGCATATTTAGCAATAGAATATGCTCGGTTTCTGTCAGCCGCAGGATGGTGATTCGCATCAGCGGCCCGGTGGATAAATTGAAAGGGCAAAGAGATTCTGCTGCGGAGAGTTTTTTTGCTTCTGTTTGCCGTTGTTCTGGCGGCAAATATTGCAAGTCTAATACTTTTAAATTAGTCTTAAAAGCGGGAGAAATTATCTGCACTGGTTGACCTGATACCGCTGCAAAAGTGGTTCGCAAAGTTTCGTGTCGCTGCACTATTTCGTTGAAGGTTTGCTCTAAGGCTGTTAAGTTGAGGGAACCAGTTAAGCGCAGTGCTGTTACTACATTATAGAAAGGGTTTTCCGGTGCGAATTGGTCGAGAAACCATAAGCGCTGCTGGGCAAATGATGCCGGAAAGACAAACACTTCGGCTTCGGAGGAAATATTTAGGTTTTGTCGATCGTTTGTAAAGGAATTGTCATAAATTTCTGATGCCATATCTGTTGCTCTTAGGGGATGGGATGTGTTAATTTTTTGATGGCGCGGGGTGGCTTTTTGACGGTGCGATCGTCTCTTAAAACTTTCGCGAGCAAAAGATCGGAACCTTTAATATAATAAACCTGGGTGCGGGAGTGCGGGAGAAGGGCGGGCAAAAGAAACCGGATTTCTGGCCGCAGGATCAAGTTATCCGTTGAGGGGCTAGGAGTGCCACCCCCCAATCAAATTTAGTCGCAGAAGGGGTCATGAGGCTGGTGATTCGGGTGCAATCGGGTGAGTTAGATGCGATAATTACCGGGAGCAATCCGTGGAGAGGTCAAGCTGTATAGCAATCCTCAATGATTTGTGTAATTCTTGTAGGGGCAAACCCCCCGTGGTTGCCCCGATGCAGGCTGGGGTAGGCACTCTTAGCACTACCCTACATATTTTTACAACTGATGCGAGGATTGCTATAGTATGATTTCTAATTGCACAAAGTGTTCTTGGGGGGATTAAGAGCGGGATAGCTTTGCTTCACGCAATTTTCTCACATTTCTAGCTTAGCGACTACTATTGATTAAACAGTGTTCGCAATCTTTTAGATCAACTCACTATAAACTTGCGACCTGATGCAGGCAAAATACTTAAGAACACTGAACGTGCAGTTTAAATTAGAGGTTATAGGCTAATGGCGCAGCGGAACGTATACTCGTCAAAGGGCGAGCCAGAGGATGCACAATCAGCAGAAGAAGTCCTCCACTCAGTAATGCAAGAACTGGACGCTTTGCATGAAAATGTCAAAGGCCAGTTAAATCAAGACATTACACGGCTGCAAACTGAAAAAAATCACTTGATTGACGATATTGAAGGCCTGAGAGAGCAATATCGCAAATTGCAGTCTCAGCAAATGGAATCTCTGTCTGGGCGATACATTCAGCAGCAGCAATTGTGGCTGAAGCAGTTGGCTCAAGTTTTGGCTCACAATTTGCAGGATTTGTTGGTGCAGCGGTTCAACGAACTCAGCGCTAACTCAGGGAATTCTCTCAGCAGCCCGATTCCCAGCGGCGAGTTCCCGATACCCCTGCCGCCGAGCAACTACGACGAACGAGCTTCGGAGTTGCTGGCGGCGCTGGATGAAAGGATCGATCGCAGTTTCCAGATGCTGGAACAAGATTTAACCAGTTATGAAAGTGAGCTTTCGGTGCGGCTCAACAACATGAAAACCCTGGAACTGCAAGGGGAAGAGCTGTTACAAAATCTCGTAAACCGCATCAGGGAAGAACTCGAATCAGAAGAAGAATATCTTGAGAATCCTTTCGATGCTCAAGATTCCTATGTCGAGGAATCAACTAATTCTCTTAATTCTGTCCGGCCGCAACTTCTGCAGGCAACACCTGTGGAAACGCCGCGAGAACCCGTGCCACAGCCTTCTTCAGCGCCTGCTGCAACCGCTAAAGCACCTTCTCAAGTACAGACAGGTTTGGTGCTGGCTTTGTCTTCGGCGGTGGTATTGTCGCTGTTTAATGTTTGTTTGAGAATTCTGATTAAAAGCAAAAATCCTCGGATGGTTTTTGGGTGGTTTGAATTTCCGGGGGTGGTGACTCCAGGTTTTGGAAATTCTTTGTTGATTTTGTTGATGCGGCTGATCGTGGTGATGGCTTTGATGCCGATATTGGCGACATTTCTGTATCCTTCTGTTTGGAAAGATATTAGACGGTTGTTCGAGTCGGGCGATCGAGCTTTGTGGAGTAAGGTTTTAGGAAGCGCATTTTTTCTGTTTTTGTCTCAGGTTTTGATTTATTTGGCGATCGGCAATATTCCAGCCGGGATTGCGATTACGATTTTCTTTATTTACCCGATCGTCACCGTACTGGGTTCTTGGATATTGTTTGGCGCTCGCCCCACCAGAGTCGGCTTTTTTGCGATATTCGGGATTACCGCAGGTCTGATTTTAGCTGGGTTGCCGAGTTTTGCGGCCCAAGCTCCGGGCGGCGGCAATGTTGGAGTAGGAGTCGCAGCAGCACTGGCTTCTGGGATTACCTTTGCAGGTTACGTATTGCTGACGCAAATGGCGGCGGGCAAGCTGCACCCAATTCCTTTTAGTTTAGTTAATTTCGCCGCTATTTTTGTATTTTCATCCCTGAGTTTGTGGGTGCCACTGTCGGAAAATTTTTCTCCTAAAATCGACCAAAATGTTTGGCCTGGTTTGATTGTGGGAGGCGTTGTTTTAGGGGTGCTGACGCTGTTTAGTTATCTTTTGAATAATTTTGCCATCCGGTTCGCGGGGGCAGCCTTAGCGTCAGTAATTGGCACTTTGGGGCCGGCAATGACTGCACTCTTCGGTTTTCTAATTATCAATGAGAAGTTGCAGCCTGTGGCAATTCTCGGCATGGCTGTGGTGACGTTGAGCGTGGCTGCTATGAGTGTGGAACGCATAGTCGCTCCTCAGAAGAAGGCTAGTTAAGGTAATATTTTTCTTTAACGGTATAGCCTTTCTCAGGTACATGAGCTGCCAACCCAACCTACAGAAGAAAAACTAATACCAATTTTCTGTGAAGCTGCATAGAATAGATCCTTGACCAGAAAAGATTTCAGGCTTCCCATTCTATGCAGCTTCATACATAATTGGTATTAGTTGATACTGTAGGTTGGGTTTCCTTCCTCAATCCAACACAGGGTGTATCCACGATTTTTCATAGAAACCGGTTTTTTTGCCTTAGTCCTAATCTATTCAGTCTAGCTAAAAGCCATGCAAAAATTAACCATAAAATCGACATTTTTACTGTTGTCATTAGTCTTATCTTTAGGACTATCTTTGCCTGCGCGTGCAGATGTGCTGACACCAGGATTTACTAAAGTTTATGCCTGTTTTAAAATTGATAACTTAAATAAATATCCTCAGTATTTATTTATAGCTGTCGTCCGCTCTGTTAACCCGGACCCGACACTCCCATATAGTCATAGAATCCTCAAGCCAAATCTGTGTTTTGGTGACCGCGGATATCGGATGTATAGCCAAGTTTACGCCCTGCCAAAATCAGCGGTTAAACCTGGAGAAATTCTCGCCGAACAACTTAAAAAATTTGATGAAAAAGATCGACGTTTAATTCCATCAAAACTACAAATTGAGCACTCGCGATCTGTCGCCGCCATCTTCGTTGGGGACATTACGGATGTATTGGAAATTGTTTCTATCAGTAACAACAATCTAGAATTAAGGAAGAAAAGCAGTAATTCTCAAATGTTTATTTTGGGGCTTTTAGTGCTTTCCAGCCTCGTCGTAACAGCTATAGTAATTTTTAGATTACGCAAGCTGCCTAAATAGTTTCGCTCTAATGCTATCCGTTCTTGCTATAGCAATCCTTGCACCTCATGGAGACGATGGAAACCTTACCGCCAAGACATAAGTTGGTGCTAATAGCAGCAATTGTGCTTGTGCTAGCCTGCGCTCTGATATCAGTTGCTTTGCCACTAGCAACTTACACGATCGCCCTGGCAATGTTTGGACTAGCTCACGTCATCACCGAATTGCGCTATGTTGATGGTCGTTTTAATTCTCGCCTGGGAAACAACTTACGTTTGGGGATGATTTGGCTCCTGCTGCTAATTGTTAGCTTCCGCACCTGCTTTATGCTGGGCTTGATTTCTAGCTTGCAGATCGCACCTTTAGAATTAACTTGCGTTGCGTGCCTAGCAGGATTAGTCGTTCCTAAACTCGCCTTGCGTAGTTGGCTGTGGGGTGCTTTTGGCATAGCAGTGGTGGCGGGAGTGACGGCAGGCATTGCGATCGCGCCTGCTATGTTGCTGTTGGTTTTTAGTATCTTGCACAACCTAACACCAGTTGGTTTCATCGCCGAAAGACTACGAGGCGAACGGCGACAGCGCGCTTTATGCTGCTGTTTGGTAGTTTTTGTTACCATACCGCTGCTAATTCTTTCCGGCTTGCCACACGCCGCCTTAGCTCAACTTCATCTGCTATCTCCCTCAGTTTCGCTGCTGAAAGCAGGGTCACTTTCCTCTCACTTGGGCGTATTTGTACCTCCAGAGCTGCACGGGGAAGCTATGGGCGACCGAGCTTTCTCTGCAGCCGTGTTCCTTCAGTGTATGCACTATGCGGTTGTTCTCGGCGTACTGCCTCACTGGGATGATGCTGCGAGTTGGGCAAAAGCTCGTACTTTCTTTCCTTGGCAAAGGGGCTGGCTGTTTCGCGGGACAGTTGCTATCTTGGGAACACTTTTATTTGTGGCTTTTACTCAATCTTTTACAGTTACTCGCAGCGTTTACTCGTTGGTAGCTGCTATTCATGCTTGGTTAGAAATTCCCATTTTGTTGCTGGCTATAGTTTGTCCTGCGGAAACAGGGTTCATCGAAGTTAAAGCAGTTGGTAGATAGCCAAGCCGCCGAAGAAAGAGGTGGCATTAGCAATTGCTGACAGAAAAAGTCCTTGCCGCCAGCCTATTTTACCTACTAGCGCGTAGAAAGCCCCTTCCGCGATCGTCACAATGATTTCGATCGATCCTGCTCGTTCTGGAAATCTCAAATAGGGAATCAGCATTTGGGAGCCGATCCAAGCTAGGGGATGAGTTACAAGAGTAGCAATGCCAGCGCAGATTAGCAGCAAGAGCAGCTTTTTGTCAGATATTGGTTCCATAAGCTGTGCTAACAGCAGAACAGTTGGAACTTCAATTGCTAGCGAAATTAATAGTGCTAAATTTTGGGTCATTTCTTCTAGAGTTACAAAGGTGGGCGATTTTTGAAGGCGATAAATAATTGCGCTTGGACTCTGATCACTCAAAACAAACAACCACTCGAAAACCCACAATACTAGCCTTACAATCCGGCTGATATCTGAGGCGACACGCGCTGCGACAATTCGGAGGATGATCGTTCCAAGAACCCCCCCGCAACAACCTCAGCGAAGAGTCCCCGTCAGACTCCCAAACGCTACCATCAGCAGGCGCACCGTTATAATTATTGTGCCAAGAATCCGCGCACCATTCCCAAACATTTCCGTGGAAATCGTACAATCCGAAAGCATTGGGTTTAAAACTGCCAACATCTGTAGTTTGAAACCGATAAACTCCCTTCGGCGCGTCAGCGTAATTAGAATTTCCGTTGTAATTGGCTAACTCGCTGGTAATCGTTTCCCCAAAGTGAAACGGCCCCGTAGTTTTCCCCCGGCAAGCATATTCCCATTCGGCTTCGCTAGGCAAGCGATAACGCTTACCAGTTTTTCGAGAAAGTCGATCGCAAAACTCCACAGCCTCGTACCAAGATACATTTTCTACAGGTCGATTGGCACCTTTAAAACGGGCTGCATCGGGATTGAGAAATATTTTAATTTCCGGCAGCGCCGCAACTGCTGTCCACTGGGTCTGAGTGACTGGAAATTTGCTAATATAGAAAGATCCTAAAGTTACTGGGTGCTGCGGTTTTTCGTCGCTGTCACCCCGATCTTTTGGAGAACCCATGAGGAAAGTCCCGCCAGGAATAGATACCATTTCCAGCAGTGTACTGCTACCAAGATGTTCTTCAAAGAAACGCGCTTGGTGGCTGTTAACATTAGTTGGCTTCCCGCGCTTGTCTACTGTCACCACCTGAAATTCAAACGTGCTTTTGACAGCGGTCATTCTCTGCGCTGCCTTGTTCGGAGGCGGATTGGTGTTAGATTTTTCCCTCGGATTGACAGAGATATTGCTATTAATTTGCCCGCTTTGATTTACCGGACTATGGATAGCAAGTGGCCCTCCCTTTGTCGCAGAAGAATTTAAAGCAAGTGGCCCTCCCTTTGTCACAGAAGAATTTAAAGCAAGTTGTCCTCCCTTGACAAAAGGAGGTTGGGGCGGTAAAGAATAGAGATTTAAAGCTTTGATTACTTCATCAGCAGATTGATATCTATTTTTGAGATAATCTTCAATTAACTTATCTAAAATTTTTGTCAACTCGCTGCTGACTTTTGTGCCGGCTGGCAACCGTTCTCTCCAAATCCAGCCGCCGTTTATCGGGTCATAAAGGTCATCGGAACCGTCAACTTTTGGCAAACATTGAGTTAGCAGTCTCAGGCAAGTTATTCCCAAACTGTACAAATCGCTTCCGGGAAAAACTTGACCGCGCATTTGTTCTACAGGCGAATATCCGGGCGTTCCTACCGTCGTGCCTACTTTGCTCATCAGGGAGCCCGTCACTTGTTTGGAAATGCCGAAATCTATCAAAACTAACTCTCCCCGCCCTCCCCTTCGGAAAGCTGAATTCCGAAAATTTCCCGCCTTTGGCAGGGAGGAGCTAACATAGGTGCGACGCCGCATGATATTCTCAAGTTTGATGTCTCGGTGAATGACATGGCGATCGTGCACAAATTTCAAAATCGGCAGTACATCTGCGAGTAACTGCCAAATTTTTTCTTCGCTAAAAACGCCCTGCTGAGTTAATTCAGCCAGTAAAGTTTGCCCCTCAATCAACTCTTGTACTAAATAAAGTCGCTTGTCTTGCTCAAAATAAGCAATTAATCGAGGAATTTGGGGATGTTCACCAAGTTCGTAAAGTCGTTTCGCTTCTTCCTTAAACAATTGTGCGGCTTTTTCAAGTGCTGAGGTTCCTTGAAATTGGGGTACAAACTGCTTGATTACGCAGGGATCGTCCATGCGATCGGTATCTACCGCTTCATAAGTTCTGCCAAATCCCCCTTCGCCCAACAGTCGAATCACGCGGTAGCGGTTTCTGAATAGAGGCGTGAGGTCGGGTTCGCCGCAACTTTGACAAAATTTAGAGTTGTCGGGATTGAAAGGATTAGAACATCTGGGATTAGAACAGTAGAACATATCTGGGAAGAAATGATCTGGTTAAGGTTATGATATATCTTTTCGGCTTCCTCATGGAAGATTAACAATTAATAATTGGTTATTGACAATTGACCCTAGGGAGGGCATTACCCGCCGCTTGTGTCGCCCCAAGGGGGAAAGTAGAAGGCAGAATTTAAAACGCCAATTAATCCAAAGAAAGCGATTTGAGGGCAAAAAATGCCAGCCCGATAGACCGATTTTAGCAACCCGCTTACCGCTGATATTCGTCTGGGGATCTTGGTAATTGCTTACCACAAAGAATTGGTTTAAAGCCTCTCCCTTTTAGGCGAGAAATTAAAAGAAAACTATTCATTACTCCAATCCTCTTCCTTCTAGGTAGAGGTCGCACTCATCTGTCAACTGTCAACTGTCAACTGAATGAAAGAGGCTAGTATAGTACAACTTGGCGATCGCCCAACCAAAAAGCGATCGCACTCAAAGAACTATCAGACTGGAAACTAAAAAAGCGCTTTCAATCAGCAATTCCATCGCTTCATCGGGGCGTAAGAGTTCTACAAGCTCGATCGCCCTTAAAGGCGAGCGGGGTAATTTCAACCTAAAATGTCATATTTCTGCTGCTATCACCAATTTTGTAGTACCGCTAAATAACTTTATTTTTTAATGCTTTGACTGCTAAAATAAGTAATAAAAATAGACCACAGCATGATACTGACACTATTGTTTCGGTGAAATTTGGTGATATGAATACAATAAATCCCTGCTCTTTAATCAAGGCAGAGAAGCTTGAGACACAAAATGGCATGAGATATAACCTGAATACCTGCCAATGATCTCTTTCGCCTTTACTAGAAGAAACACTTAGCATCAGACCCGTACCGATTACAGCACTTATACCAATTGAATTAATCCAGATCTTAACCGAAGGATCGAAATGAAAACAAACTACTACAACATACCAAATTAGATAGCACCAGAGAATAGCTTTATCTAATTTGATTTCGTAAAGATATTTAATCAACCCTTTCATAGGTCTAAAAAGGCTTTTACCTTTTTAATTTTTTTGATGAATACAACCCGGTGGATTGAATAATTAGGGATGGAGAGCAAAAGAGTTTTCTAACGAGACAAGTTGATACCCCGCATCGGCTGGTGACACAACTGAGATAAAAACCAATGGCTCATCACCGTTGTTGAATACTCCATGTACACATCCGGTATGAGCGACTACAACATCCCCAGCAGCGATCGACTTCGTAGTGCCTGCTTTATCCAAATAGTAGTCTCCCTTCCCGGTTAAAACAGTCCAAGTGTCTTGCCCGTTGGGATGGGTGTGCGCGGGGATTGCCTGACCTGGCTTGATATACCAGGCGACAACGACAGCATCCTTAGATTCGGTAACGATCGAACGAACAGGCTCGACCTCAGTCGGTTGAAAAAATTTAGAACTGCTGAATATCCTAGTTATACTCATCTTTGCATCACTCTTTGAAAAACTTCTCAAGAGCGATCGTCTCACCGATCGCCTACAAAGAACTGTCTCACAGATAACTTTACGGAAAAAAGTTTCCCTGATTTGTCTCGATCACCCCAAAAAAATAAAAAACCCTCAAACTAATTTAAAAATCGTGGTTTGGGGGTTTTCTTCCTAAAACCCGCTCGAATCACAACTTGCAAGCAGCCCGATCGCCCTTGACAAATATCCCACTCTTGGCAGAACAATAAGGATAGAAACTCAGAGAGCGATCGCATTGAATTAAAGGGCGATCGCCCGCAGGTAATTTTGAAGTATTTGGTATTGAGTGTTGCGATCGCTGACGGCACATTAAACAAAGTGAAAAGACTCAATAGAGTCCGTTTCAACTGAGATATTATTGTACCATTCTCGCTCGCACAGGCTTTTCGGCCTCTTCCACAAAAAGTGACTTTTTTTGTGGGCAGTTGCTCTTCTAGCCCGCCCGTGAAAGACTTATTGCAACTGGTGCAAAATATCAGTTCCAATGAGTTGTTGTGATCAAGAGTGCGATCGCTAGCAACCTCAACTGATTGCCTCAATCTTTCACCGCTACATCAGCTCGATCTGAAAATTTTCATCCCTAGAAGTAAAAACTAGGTATTTGTTTTTTTATTGAGTGTAAAAATTGCAATTGTATCACAATAGGATTACCCTTATCTGCTTGTTATGGAAATAGATCGTGTGCCATTTCTGAATCGCCTCCGGCGCACCATGTCCTCTGCGGAAGCTTGGGGGTTTAGTGTGGTTGGATATCTGATGTGGTTTAACTTAGCGCCGTCGATGCAAGCAGATATTGGCTCCGCATCGCTGTTGGTTTGGATTCCTGGTGTTATGGTCGGAATTCTGTTTAACCTTCAAGTTAAGAGTTTGGGTGAGAAATATCCCGATGTATCTGGAGGAACACCAAATTACATCACGCGATTGCTCCATCGTTACCCTGCCCTTTCCCGTTACTTGGGGATTGCCTACTTCTTGGGCTGGGTTTCCTTTCCGCCCATTAATGCGATCGTCATCACAGATTTGATCCAATTTCATTTAGAACCGATGGGGCTGAATATTCCAGAAAAAGTGTTTGAGATCGGTTTTACTGCGATCGCTTACTTTTTAGCATTCAGTGGCACCCGCGCCGTCGCCATTCTGCACCTCTTTTTTGTCTTTCCTTCGATCGGCTTTTTACTCCTCTTCTGCGTTCAGGGTTTAGGCTGGCTTGCCTTTTCGCCCCAAAGCCCCGGACTGTTGCCCAGCAGCATTGATGCCATCAGTGTCCAGGACTGGCTGAAATGGTATTTGTTTGCCGCTTATAGCTTCTATGGCTGTGACACAGCTTCATCCTTTGTAGCAGACAGTCTCCACCCAAAAGACACCCTCAAGGCCCTGTCTTGGGTTGCCTGGTTCATGCCTCTGGTGTTTGTCGGTGGCACTTTAGTGTTGGTGCAGTTGGCAACCGCTTCCGGTTTAGAAGGCAATTTGTACGGCAATTTCTTGGTGGCTGCCAAGCCTTTCTGGGGAGACGCTGCCCCTGTCATAGTCACTTTGCTGGTTGCGGCTAGCTGTTTGTTGGGATCTGCGACTAGCGTTTGTAATACGCCCCGCATCCTTTTCCAACTCGCGCAGGATGGGCTGTTGTCTCCAGTGTTTGGCGCAGTGTCCCGTCGAGGTTCCCTAGAACCCGCGCTGCTGCTAACCTTTATCTGTAGTTTAGGATTTTTAGTCTGGGGCAACACCACTCGAATTGTTGTGGTGTCAGGGGTGAGTTTTTTCATTTCTATCATGGGGTTGCACTTGGGGCTGTGGATGCAGCGCAACGATCCAGTCGTGCGTTGGGGCCGACTATCCTTAGCATTACTGGTGGTGGAGTTCATTTCCCTGGTGGTGGGTGGTGCTGCCTGGGGATGGATGGATTTTGGTCTCGGATTGCTGTTGCCGTTAGTAGTGATCGCGATCGACGCCGCAATTCGGCGGATTCCTTGGGCACCTTTACACTTACCGTGGTGGGATCGACTCCATACCCAGCCAGTTACTCCTCCTAAAAACGAAGATTTTATAGTGTTTCAGGTCGCAATTTTGATGGCGCTGATTTGTGGTACAGCGACGATCAGTTGGCTGATTCGCTCCTGGCTGCGGGTAGAAGCCGGAACCAACAATCCCTATCTGCTGATTATTGTGTTGATGACGCTGGCATTTGTGGGAGTGGCAATTGCTTGCTGGACAAGTCTGCCCCAGGTTGCTGCGATCGAAGAACTAGCAATTTCCTCGATCGCGCAAGCTAAAGAACTGGAGACAACCCTAAACGAACTGAAAAAAGCCCAGATGCAAGTTATCCAAAGCGAAAAAATGTCTAGCTTGGGGCAGTTGGTTGCGGGAATTGCCCATGAAATCAATAACCCGGTCAACTTCATCCACGGTAATCTCACCCACCTGGACGAATATACCCAAAATCTGCTGCAGATGATAGAACTCTATCAACAGCGCCATCCCAGCAACGATCCAGACGTGCAAGCAATGGCAGAGGAAATCGATTTGGAATTCCTCACTGAAGATATCCAAAAGATAATTTCATCTATCAGGGTAGGAACCGAGCGAATTCGCGGTATTGTCCTCTCGTTGCGAAATTTTTCTCGCATGGATGAAGCAGACTTCAAAGATGTTGATATTCATGAGGGAATTGAAAGTACATTGCTGATTTTGCAACACCGGCTCAAAGATAAACCAGAGTGTCCAGGTGTGGTAGTAATCAAAGACTATGGCACTTTGCCGAAGGTGGAATGTTTCCCCGGACAACTAAATCAGGTATTCATGAATATTTTGGTCAATGCCCTGGATGCCCTAGATGAGATGAATACCAAACGCTCCTATCAGGAGCTTAAAGACACCCCGAACCAGATTAGGATTCGGACTTCTGCGATCGACAATCAATGGGTGGAGGTGGCGATCGCTGACAACGGAATCGGTATGCCAGAACCAGTGAAGCAGCGCATTTTTGACCCCTTTTTTACCACCAAAGCGATCGGTAAAGGTACGGGTTTGGGAATGTCGATTAGTTATCAAATCATTACTGAAAAGCATCGCGGTAAAATCAAGTGTTTTTCTACACCTGGCTCAGGTACTGAGTTTGTGATTCAGATACCCATTCGGCAACAGACAATTTCAGCATTCCCGATCGCTGTTGAATCTTAACCACTTCGCGTTCAGTGCAGCCCTTGAACAATCTGAGGCAGTACAATAATCAATCGGGGTGTCAATTACCCCCAACTGCTCGATCTGAAGCCTTCATTCAGTTGACAGTTGACAGTTGACAGATGAGTGCGACCTCTACCTAGAAGGAAGAGGATTGGAGTAATGAATAGTTTTATTTTAATTTCTCGCCTTTAAGGGAGAGGCTTTAAACCAATTTTTTCTGGTAAGCATCTTAGAAGCTCGATCGCCCTTGACAAAGATCGCACTCTTGGCATAACAATAAGGATAGAAACCCGCAAGTGCGATCGCATTGAATTGAAGAGCGATCGCCCGCAGGTAATTTTGAAGTATGGGGTATTGAGTATTGCGATCGCGACCTAACTCTTACCATGACTTGTTCTGCCACTGTCAACTACAAGCTCTGACAATCTTATTTATGGGCGGATTTTTTAAACAGTTTGGACACAGCACCTCTCAAAATGTGCGGTATTAGCTTTGGGCCCGGCAAGAATACAATCCCTAACTGCTGCATTAATCCAAGTGCATCGCCCTGACCCCAATGCTCCGCGATTTTGCCGTTTTCGACTCGATCGATGTGCATAACCGCCAAGCTGATTTGTTTGCCCGTTGGTGGCAAACCTTGAAATTCTCCGAGGTGTGTTGCTGTGAACGTTCCGCACGTCACCACTTTATCACCTGCAACTATGACCTCATCAAAAACGTGTTCACCCTGACTGAAAGCTAGATAAAACGACATCCCGAACTGCTTGAATCCCTCCGCGTCCAATGGCTTTGGCATTCCGGCCATGCGAGCAATAAAATTCGGCGCTAGAAGTTCTAAAGCTTGTGCCATTTTACGATCGTCGAACGCTTTGTAGAACTGGAGAACGATTGCTTTGTTTTGGTCGCTCAGCATACAGAATTTTGTTTTGAACTAAATTGTAACGCAATGATTGCGAGAACTCGATCGAAATATCGAGCCGACTTCAACACGCTGCCTCGACACTTATCTTTAACATAAACTCACTTCACGCAATAATCGATCGCCTTTACTCACGTTCGATCGACCAAATTCATCTTCAAAATAACCGATCGCTGGGAATTCTCTACAAACTGTTTGCCACATTCCTTACAGCGATAGCACTGCTTCCCCCGTCGATAACCGTTTTTGGACAACTGCTCAGATTGACAATGAGGACATTTCATTACTTTCATTACATTACTCGACCGACCTTCCCCCACATACGACTCTAAATACGACACCAACAAATCCTCAATCTGCTGTATTAGTTGTTGGCGATGCTGTCGATCCCGGTTGCGAAGTGCCGACAGAATGACAGCATTACTGCTGTGAACGCAAACCTCCGCTAACAGGCTACATTGCGCCTCCCTCAAGCTGGGATTTCTTTGCTTCAAAAGACTCGCCATAAAGTCAATCGCTTCCTGAGTCATACTTTCATCGATCGACTGGAAAATCTCGCGCGCTATATAAAACTGCACGAACACCACCCGCGATACAGGCTGTTCAAACATCTCTGCAACAGCAGTGACAAGGGTATGGATCATTTCACGCAGCGGTGACTGAATGATTTCCGCTGTGTTCGTCTGCACCCACATAGCCTTAACGCGATCGGCATGACGCAGCTCCATTGCATTAAAAATGGCAGCTTTATCAGGAAAAAACTGATACAGAGAACCGATGGCTGTCCCTGCTTTTGCTGCAATTAGATGAGTAGTCGCCGCTTGATAGCCCACCTCGTCAAACACTGCTGCTGCTGCATCCAAGATTTTTTCGACTCTTTCTTTACCACGCTGCTGTTTCGGTTGGCGGCGCAAATTGCTTGACGAACGCGAGTATTCTGTCATATTCTGGAAAAGCGACAAATCTCTCACAATTTTATGTCTAAAGGAGAACACCATGCAGTCTATGCTTCCCGGTGCACCTTGGCTGTTGACACATAAGTCAATGCTAGCAGTGAACCAGCCTCGCAAAATTTCCCTGCACGGCACCGACTATGTGATGTGGAAAGATATTGCCGGAAGCATCCATGCCTTGCCCAACGCCTGTCCGCACATGGGAGCAATGCTGTCGGAAGGATGGTGCGAAGCCGAAAGCGATCGCACAAGCGGTGTCGTCTGCCCGTTCCATGCCCTGAAGTTTGATGCGGGCGGCTGCACCGTATTGCCCGGCTCGAATAAAAAAACATTGCCCTTACTGAAACCGTTAGATTTGATTATTCAAGATGACTTGATTTGGTCTTATGGGGGATACGAAGCGCAAGTCCCTATTCCCAATGTGCTCAAGGAAATCGCAGAAACTTACTACTTCATCGGGCATACCGCCGATCGCAGTATCGAGACAGATTTGCTGACGATGCTGCTAAATATGCACGACTACAATCATCAAAACGGCACCCACCGAGACTTGTTTAGGATTACCGATGTGGAATTTCATCAATTCATCGATGAAGGACATCAATCCCATGCGTTTTACGATATGCCGACTGCACCTTACAGTTTGGTAGAAAAGCTCAGAAAGCCTGATTTGTGGCTGCTGCCCAGCACCATTAAAGCTCACTTAGAAAATCATTTCCCATCCCTAGTAATTTTTCATGGAGAAATGCCTTTCGGCAAAGCTGCACAGTGTCATATATTCGTACCAGAAGCCGAGAATCGGACGCGGACTTATATTTTGCTGTTCGGTCAAGCGAAGCATCCTATATTTAAGGTGTTGGGGGGGGCGTATCTCAATTTTGGTAAAGTTGTCGTGGATCAAGATGCGGATATTTTAGGGAAAATTTATCCCGACACGCCTCAGAAAATTAAACTCAATAATGAAGTGGGGATGGATTGGGTACGGCGCAATTTTGAAAGCTTTCCTAATGTTAGGGAACCTAATCTTTCAAGGTAGATACTGAAGATGCCTTGAGCGTCATGCCGCGCCGATAGCTTAATCGGTAAATGTTCTTAGATTTTCCATAAAGCCATTCCAGCACTTCTTTTTGTACCTACCTACTGAGTTTTGGGTAACAATTGATTTAACGCACCACACAAGTATCTTTTCACGGTGTCCCTACTTGCACCCACACCACTTGGAATGGTAAAGATCATTTCAACAGTTAATAGGTTGCCGTCCATTGAGGCAAACACATCAATTGGCAAAGCACGCTGAAATGCTGTTGCAGGATTTTCAGCTTTCATGACACCTGTACTTACATCGGTGCTAATAGTCTTGATGCTCTCGCGCGCTAAAATTGGTCGTAATTGGGAAAATGCTCTTTCTATCGATAACCCCTCAACCTGAACACGGGCAGAAAAGGCGGCACCATTCAAAAAGTCCCCTTTTTTTTGAAAGCTTTCTTCGCAGGTTGTGGCAACAGCGGGGGTGGCTAAACACATGAGAGCAAGAGTCAAGAGGAGCGATCGCATATTAGCTGAGGAATGAAGAATGAAACAATCATCAAGATCATGATGAACCATCATAGGATTGTTTAGCAAGTGATGCAAATACCTTCGATGGTTTTTAGCATGAGTTGCAGTCCGGTTAGTATTGGCTGCTATTCTAGCAACTATAGAAACTAGAAGAATTAAGGGTAAAGACTAAAAGATCGATCGCGTTGCTGAATACAGGTATGAATTCAAGATTTCCCAATTGCTATAAGCCAAGTATGGTGAGTTTTGTAACTCCAAGCGAAAAGTTAATTCATACCGTGAATCAGCAACGCCCGCCCAAAGTTTTATCAGAACTCGCATTGGCTGCAAGTGCTGTGTGCGCTCAAGAGTAATGCTAAAAATGTCACTAAATCTAACTATCTGCACGCTTATAATTCATCACCAAATCCAACCGCGATAAAGAACTTGTCGCTGATTCCCGCACATAAGAATCCACCGCTTCATCATTCGCAAATGTGGTGAGAACTTCTACACAACGTCGATCGCCCACAGAAGCAAGAGCATTCACGATCGCCACTTGTACCGCCACATTATCCGTTGTATTCAGCGACTCCACCAAAATCTCAAAAGCAGAAGAACCCATCTGCCCCAAAGCCATCACTGAAGCAATATTAACCACAGGATTCGGATCGTCGATCGCCTTTTTTAATCCCTGCAAGCCCGCTTCAGGAAACGGCAACTCTGGATAATTAATCGCAATTTGTGCCAATACCTTCGCCGCACTTCCTCGCACAGTCACATTATCACTGTTTAACAATGCCTCAACCACCGATGGCACGGCATCTTCACCAATCACGCCCAAGGCTTTTACCGCCGCCCGACGATAGGTGACATCTTCTTGATCTAAAATGCCCACCAGTCGAGAAATTGTATTTTCATCGCGGGAATCGGCAATTTCAAACATTGCCCGATCGCGCAGATGAGGATTCGGGTGTTTTAGTTGTTCAAACAAAGCATCTGTTGTCATGGTTTTGGTGGTTTTATAGCAGTTGACTGTTGACAATTGACAGTTGACAGTTGACCGTTGACAGTTGATATAGCAATCCTAAATGATTTGCGTAATTATTGTAGGGGCAATCCCCCCGTGGTTGCCCCGATAGATAGGGGGTAGGCACGGGGGCACTACCCCTACAAATTTATCTGAATGATTTAGGATTGCTATAGTTGACAGTTGTATGGCGGTTCTCAAGTGTGGTGAGGTATGCCCGATGCTTTTAGGCCCTATGCCCTATGCCCTATTAAGATATTTCGGATGTTACAGAAGTATGAGCATCTACTTTAGCTCTAACCAACCAATCTTGGTCTGCCTCCGCAATTTCATAACCGCTGACATCACCAAGTTTTTCTAGTGCCATTAATGCAGCATACTTCAAATCCCAGATTTTAGTTTCCAGACAGGCTTTCAATTCTGGAATAGCACGTTGTTCTCCCAGTTCCCCCAGGGCGATCGCCGCCGCTGCACGGGATTTCTGAAACTGGGGTTGGGAGTGATGCAAAGCTTCCAATAACAAATCGTAGGCTGGAGAATGTTTTAACCAACCAAACAATTTTACCACATGAAAATGCGCTCCATAGTCATTATTTGCTTCTTCAGCAAAAGCCGCAAATAGGGCGGCTGGTGCCTCCTCTGAGTAATTTTCCAGTATCGTTTTAGCCGCTAAATAGCAACGTCCAAAATCCGTTTCATATAACTGGTGAATCACAAACGGTAAATCTGGTAATTTTTCATAACTATGCACTAAATCTAAATCCGCTGGATAGTCTCTTAAGGTTTGTTCCAAATGCGGTTGAATGCGGGCAAAGGTAAGGGTTTTGTCAGCAATTCCTGCCTCTGCTAACATCCTAATTGCTCTGAGCCGAAAGACTAAAGATACCGGACATCTGGCAATATTGCCAATTGCATCGTAGTAACGCGCATCTATCAAATCCTGAATAGATAATCTGCGCCCAAGGACATTTTTGTGTTGCAACATCGCGACAACTTTTCCCATTTGAGAAAAGTCTCTGGTTAAGCGACAAATTGCGGCGATCGCGGCACTAGCAGTCGGCGGGTCAATATCATCGACAAATCGGCTAATTCTGGCTACGGCCGGCTGATAATCTAATTTAGTTAAGGTGTGGATAATTACCCGGTAGGTTTGTCCCGGTTTATCCAGCAATTGAGCAACTTCTGCTAATATATCGGCATCTTGAGTGCCAATTTCGCCGATCGCCCAAACCGCATTTTCCACCGTGTAGCAGTCATCATCCGCCAGACAAGTGCGAATCACCGGCAATGCTTGCATAGCTTGCAGTCTTCCCAAGGTTTCCACCGATTTGCGGCGCACAATCCGGTTTTCCAGCACCGGATCAGTTTGTTGTACTGCTCGCATCAATGCTGCGATCGATCGATCACTTGAGAAATTGATCAAGTGGGAAGCAGCTATGTAGCGGGAATCCTCTTCGCCGATTTCAGCTTGGGGCGTATCTAAAAGGGCGATCGCCTGGTCTTCCGTTAAATTAAAAAAACTAAAAAAGCGTTTATCCATAAAATTAGCAGTCTGCAATAACTATAATATGATCTGCCTATTAAAACACAATAACAAGCCTAGGAATTCTTTACCCTTACCTCACCAAAATCGGTAAAGCAACGAGCCAAGAGTTCCTAGACTTGTCGGGTACAAACTACCCAGTCACGACATTACAAACCTGTCAGTTAATTAGGACATGGAGTTGATCGTGTAGTCAAGAAGAGCATTGTACTCAGTCAAAGCTTGAGGAGACATATCGCGAGGAGCGCAACCGCGGTTACGAGCAAAGCTCAATGCTTCAACGTAAGGAGCAGTAGGCAAGCCCAAAGCGCGATAAACTTCGCGTTGACCGGCAATACCCCATTCGTCCAGAGGGCCTGTGCCACCAACAACTAAGCTGTATTGGATCAAGCGCAGGTAGTGCTTGATGTCGCGATGGCATTTTGCTTTGAAAGTATCGGTGGAATTAGCTTGACCGGATTCGTTCAAGTAAGGATACTTTTTGATGCAAGCATCATAAGCTTCTTTAGCAACTGCGTCGAGGTTGTTGCCTAGTTTTTCTGCAGCTTCTAAACGAGCAGCAGAGCGTTGGATAGAACCTTGAACTGATTCTAAATCTGAGGTGCTAGGGAAGCGGCCTGCTGCATCAGCAGAGGCGATAGCGGTGGTGAGAACTGATTTCATTTCTTAAATCTCCTAAAGTGATTTTGACAGCGAGCGTAGTTTCAATTTTGCTGAGCGAATTGCGATTAGCAACGGACTAGCTCAGTGCCGAAATGATGCGATCGAAGTAGCTGGAAGATTCGGCAACTAGGCTAGCGCAACGATCTTCTACTACAGGACTACCCATTTTGCGGAGCTTAGCACCAGCAAATTTTTCGCTGGGGTTGTCTTGGATGTGAGCAGCGGCTTGAGCCTTCATGATTTGAACGGCACGCACGGTGGAGGTGGTGGGCACGCCCAAAGCTGCGTAGGTTTCTTTCAAACCATTCAAGCAACGGTCATCAAGAACTGAAGCATCACCGGCCAACAAAGCGTAGGTGACATAGCGCAGAATGATTTCTGCATCGCGCAAGCAAGCAGCCATGCGGCGGTTAGGATAGCAGTTACCACCAGCTTGAATCAAGCCTTGGTTTTCGCAGATCATACCGGCAACAGCATCAGAAACCATGCAGCTAGCGTTGCTGGCGATCGCGTTTACAGCATCCAAGCGTCTGTTGCCGCTGGCAACGAAAGCTCTGAGGGCACTAATATCACCGACGGTGGAGGTGCTGGCATCGGCTGAAACTACAGCTCTTGAAAAAGCGTCAAGCATTGAGTTCTCCTTAACTTAGACGAAAAATTATTTCTGATCTCAGTTGGTCAACTTGGTGACTAACTTAATGGTTTTGAATATATCTCTGGGGTGTTGCCTCTGTCTCATTCCTGAGAAACAAAGTAACAATTTGTTACTTTTGTGGCTAAAAGCACTTTTTTTCGTGGACAGGCGCGCAAAAAGTGGAGTTCTGAAGACAAGAATATTTTGGCTCTTGCCCCTGTACAATGTTTTCCATGAACAATATTAAGCAGTTTGTTGAAAATTCTCTAGGACGGTGGCGATCGCAGCGCAGCGCCCATCATTTGACTTTCAGACACTTTGAAGCTGTGCAGTCAGTTATTGATATCGTTGCTATCTCGCCGGGCGATCGGGCCGTAATTGAGCTCTGCCAATTGTATAAGGTTGACCCATCCCAAGCCGTAATCCCTTTTCAAATGAGTTGGGAGGGTGAGTCAGATTGGGATGAGAATTCTGAGGTTAAGGGGAGTTGTATTCTTGTACCAATCCCCGATCCAAATGTGCCTAATCGTGGTAAGTTATTACGAGATCAAGGTTATGCTGAAACTATCGCCGCAGCAAGTGACTATCACATCACAGAGGATGGAACATTTGTCCTGTTGACTAGCTACGAACACGCCGCAGCAGAAGAAAAAATCTGGTTTGCTAATCCTAATTTACGGTTTCGTGTTTCCCTAATTAAAACCAGTGCCGGAAGTGGGGTAGTAACGGCATCATTTTCCTCAGAGATTCGTTCGCTGTCAGGAAATTAGTGAATTACCAATTGCTATTCATAAACTTTCTTCTACCTTCTTTTTAGCATATGAATTCAGTTAAAAGCAATGATTTAATCACTTTAGCTCAGTGGATGGCTGGGGATTTTAGTAACTATCAACAATCCTTTGAACACCCACAAAAATTTGCCCATATTCGGATATTTTTTCGTCCCTTACCCTTTGAATTTTTCAATGCCATTGGCTTTTACTCTGAACAGGTTTACGATCACGATCTGTGGACTCCCTATCGTCAGGGAGTTCATCGCTTAATTGACCAGGGAGATCAGATTTATATTGAAAATTATAGCCTCGAAGACCCAATACAGTACGCCGGAGCCGCACGAGAATTAAGCATTCTCAAAACTATTAAACCAGATAGTCTGCAACGACGCTATCACTGTTCCATGATTTTTAAAAGAGACGGCAAAATGTTTCGAGGCAGTGTGGAACCTGGAAACCTTTGTCTCATTGAAAAAAGAGGTTGTTCAACCTACCTAGTTAGTGATGTCGAGATTACAGAAACAACTTGGAGTAGCCTCGATCAAGGTCTGGATGTGAATACCCATCAACAGGTTTGGGGGTCGGCTTTTGGCTCTCTACATTTTGAAAAGCGTCAAAGTTTTGCCAATGAGTTACCTCACATATTATAACTTATCGGCTTAATAATTTCAACTCACATTCGCCATATATTACAATCCTTGATTTCGTACTACAGCAAAATTTTTGCAATTCAGAGACTCCGAGCCAATATCTCAACCTCTTTCTGTAGTACAAATAAGCTCCCAGATTAGACCTGATGTTAACTTATG
This sequence comes from Microcoleus sp. N9_A1, assembly GCF_036701795.1. Classification (NCBI taxonomy): domain Bacteria; kingdom Bacillati; phylum Cyanobacteriota; class Cyanophyceae; order Oscillatoriales; family Microcoleaceae; genus Microcoleus; species Microcoleus sp. N9_A1. The sequence continues at coordinate 54,154 of NZ_JAUBRI010000031.1, read as the reverse complement.
TTAAGTTTTCTAATAGAACGTCTAAGTATGGTAGTTTTTCATGTAATACAATTGTGGAGATTTTTTCAATGGTTTTTGGACCTGCATCTCGACTTGGAGTCAGTTTATTTGAAGAAACACCCCGTTTAGAACTGATGCCAGGACGTTCAGAAGAAGAAGTAGAAACCATTATTCGTGCCGTTTATCGGCAAGTTTTGGGAAATGCTTACGTCATGGAAAGTGAACGAGCGACGATTCCTGAATCCCAATTCAAAAGTGGTGAATTCAGTGTGCGCGAATTTGTCCGCGCTCTGGCAAAATCAGACGCTTACCGCTCTCGCTTTTTTGATACTTGTCCTCGCTATCGGTTTATTGAACTCAATTTCAAACATCTTCTAGGTCGGGCTCCTGATGGCTTAGAAGAAATGAGAGAACATAGCACCATTCTAGATACGGAAGGCTTCGAGGCAGAAATTGATTCTTACCTCGACAGTGATGAATACCAAACTGCCTACGGGGAAAATATCGTTCCCTATTACCGAGGCTACAAAACCCAGCCAGGACAAAATATGGTTGGGTTTACTCATATGTTTGCTCTGTTGCGGGGAGCTTCCAGTAGCGACCTCAAGGGCAGTATCTCTGGAAAAACCCCTGTTCTGAATAAATTCGTGATTCAGCAAACCCCTCTACCCATAGTTCCCCCTTCAGGTGGTGCAGTTGGAGATGGTTGGGCATTCCAAGAGTCTGGTATCAATTCACGTACTCGTGCTGGATTAGGCGCCTCAGCAGAAGGCAAAGTTTATCGCATTACTGTGACTGGATATCGTTCTTCAGCAACGACTGTGATGAACCGAGTCTCTAAATTTCGCTCTAGCAATCAAGCCTATCTCGTACCATTTGATAGGCTCTCGCAAGAATATCAACGCATCCACAAACAAGGCGGCGTAATTTCCAGCATCACTGCTGTCAACTAACAACCGCTCAAACTTCTGCCTTAACGGCTTGGGGAATTATCTCCCTGAGCGTGTTTTTCACAATCCCTAATTCTCTGTTTTGAAGCGTTATTTATTCTTAGGAGAAACTCAATGAGTGTCGTTTTAGATGCGCCAGTAGAACTTTGGGCTACGAGCAGCTCCGATGATAAACAGGCGGTAATTCGCGCTGTTTACAAGCAAGTATTGGGCAATCCCCATGTCATGGAAAGTGAACGCTTGACGATTGCAGAATCCAAGTTGTGCGATGGCACGATAACGGTACGAGAATTTGTCCGCGCTGTGGCTAAATCTGACTTTTATCGCAGTCGGTATTTTGAATCCTGCGCTCCTTACCGCTTTGTCGAGCTAAACTTCAAACATTTGTTGGGTCGCGCTCCTTTAGCTCAAGAAGAACTTTCTGAGCATATTTGTCGGTGTACCCAAGAAGGCTACGAGGCAGAAATTGATTCTTATCTCGATAGTCCAGAATATCAGGAAAAATTTGGCGAGAATACAGTCCCTTATTATAAAGGGGCAAAAAGTCAAGTCGGACAAAAGCAAGTCGGCTATAATCGCACCCTTTCCCTGTATCAAGGTTATGCAGGAGTTGATAGTGCTTTTACCGCTTCTCGCTTAGTAGATTTTGTGGCTGGCAATAGCGGTAACAAGATTACTTTACCAACAACAGGCGGTCGGATCAGTGCTTACAAAGATGCCACCGAAAAGACCTTCAAGATTTTAGTCAAGGGGTCTAAATTTGATAGTCCTCGCCGACTAAGTAACACTGAATATCTTGTATCCGGTGCGAAGATGACTCCGCAAATTCAGCGCATTCATCGTGCAGGTGGCCAAATTGTCAGCATCACAGAAGTTGCTTGAGGCATAGACTGATTCGCGGGTAGAGAAGTAAAGATTTGCTTCTCTACCCTTCTCGGAAACAATCGCGATTTTTATCTTATCTCCATTGCAATTATAAAAGCGATAACGATAGAAACAGATAGTGTTTCTCTGTCTAGATAACAGATTCGTTCGCGTATGTCTAGCTATTTCAAGCAACAGTAACATCTTTTGACAGTCTCAATCAAACTTTAATTAACTTTAATTAACGTTAGGAAAAAACAATGTCGAGTTTAACAGCCACTTTTGTCAGTGACCCAGTAGAACTGCGATCCAATGCAACGGAAGACGATTTACAAGTTGTCATTCGTGCTGCTTACCGACAGGTGTTAGGAAATGCTCACCTGATGGAAAGTCAGCGTCTCACCAGTGCCGAATCTTTGCTTCGCAATGGTGATATTACAGTACGTGAGTTTGTCAGACAACTGGCAAAATCAGACCTGTATCAGTCTCTATTTTTCAACACCAATTCTGCCTATCGCTTCATCGAGTTAAACTGCAAACATTTGCTTGGTCGCGCTCCTTTAGAACAGACCGAGATTTCTGAGCACGTCCAAATTTGTAACAGTCAAGGCTATGAAGCAGAAATTGATTCTTATATCGATAGTGACGATTACACCCAGAACTTTGGCGAGAATATTGTGCCTTATCCTCGGAACATTCGCAGCCAAACTGGTATCAAGAATGTCGGGTTTAATCGGATGCTTTCTTTGCTCGGAGGCTCAGCTACTAGCGATAGCAGTAATCAAGCTCAATTAATTGCTACGGTTGCAAGCAATGTGCCTCAGAAAATAAAACTTTTTAGCGTTGGTACCAGTGGAGCCTCTAGCACAACTAATAAACGTTTTCGGATTACTGCTGCTAAGTCTGGTGGTGCTAAGGTCAGAGTGAGCAATATCAGCTATGAAGTCAGCTATGCTCAAATGTCTAAGCAAATTAAAAATATTCAGAAAATGGGAGGCAAAATTCTCAGTATTACTGAAGTTGGCTAAATTTACCTAGACTTCGCCTTTGTCTTCCTTTAAGTTAGGTATCTCCTACTTTCTCTAGAGCGAGTTTATTATTCGCTCTGTTTCTCTTTAAAAATTGAAAATAAAAATTAATCACTCGGTTTTCAAGCTGAGTATCTTAAAGATGCTACCCCCTATAGCTTGTAAAAAAATGCAGGCTTGGATCAGAAGTCGTCACCTAATTTTTTCCGGTCAATTGCTAATTTTTGAAACTTTAGACTATCCAGCAGTTGAGCGATTTGAGGAATGTGTTAATATTCTAGGAGGGTGCTTAATTTCTGTTGAACCAGGCAAACGACTTTGGATGGGAAATCATCGACAAGTGATTCTCTATCAGGCTAAAGCTAGTTTGCATACACCCCATCATGAACTGCGACAATATTGGTTCAAGTACGGCTGTTTTCAGACTCGATTTGATCAAAGAGCTTAGCTATAACAACCGCCCAGGTTATTAATTATTAAAATATCTTTGGTTATTTGCATAATTAGGAACTTTTTGGTTAAAATAGACAAAAATTATGCTTTGTTGTGGTTATGGATATTCATGAAATCGAAACGTCTCTCAGCAATCCTGATTTTCAGTATCGACTCAAGGCAGTCGCGGCTCTCAAGGATTATCAACCAGAGATTGCTGTTCCCTTGCTCAAGGGCAAACTCGATGACCCGGAATTCTTAGTACGTTCCTTTGTCAGCAGGGCATTTGGGACACAACAAACCGCTGAATCCTTCGCCGCATTGCTCCAAATCATGAAATTTGATAATACGCCAAATGTGCGAGCTGAGGCTGCTAATTCTCTTTCGCTTTTTGGCCGATGTGCTGCATCTCATTTAGTCTTGACTTTTTTTCAGGATGACCACTGGTTAGTTCGTCGTAGTATTCTGGCTGTTTTGGTTGATATGGAGTGCGAAAGTGAACTCTTTGAGGTCTGTATGGAAGCCTTAGCTGGCGAAGATATGACCACTCAGGAAGCCGCTGTGGATGCACTTGGTACATTAGCCGGAACTACTCAGGAACCGGCTGCACTTTCTCAGTTATTAATGCTGGCTAATTCGGAGTATGAAGGTATGCGTCAGCACGTCGCCTCTGCTTTGCAACGTTTTGATGATCCGCAGGCTAAGGAAATCTTGAGTCAACTTCGGCAAGACTTCAATCATCGAGTCGTTGCTGCTGCTTTAGAAAATCTGCTATAGACAATAAATAGTTCTGATACTGTTTAGTAGATTAAGCTTGACTAAAAGTTTTTAACCCACTGATTAAATGGTCAAAAGAGAGACTCAATAAATCCTGGTCTTCAGAATTAAAATGCTGCAAACTAACTTTTTTCAACTGTTCTAGTCCACAGAGCATCGCCGAAACAGGAACCCGCAATTCTTGATACAGTAGCTCCATGTTTTTTAGTCCTTCTTGGCTAGTAAATTGAGGATTGTTACCTGCAATTCCATAGGTGATACAGCGTAGGAACTGCCAAAAATCTCGCCAACAGGCTTCAGCACGTTCGGGAGGATAAAGATCATTAACAGGCTCAGTGATATCGGGAAAGTCCGCTAATACCTTTTTCCTCGCATCAGCAACAATATTAGGAGCTTGCTCTCGCAATAATCTGGCTTTTTCTAGCATTAAAGAGAGATGAGGATGAAGATTTTTAATGCGTTCTAAATCCTCATCTGTGAGATATCGACTTTGATTGTCAGCATCTTGAAAAATGGCAATTACTTCATCTGAATATAAGTTTTTCCAAGTGGCAAAACTGACAATTCTCGCTTGGGGAATTAATTGCTTGGCTCTTTCACTTAATTGCATATTTATTAAATTACACTCACTTAATTTACTAGGATAGACTAAAATTATGAGCGGGTTGGTTAAGATTTATTACAAATGCAGCCGTTGGATGATGGTTGGTACAGGTTATTTGTGCGGAATCCCGATCGCACCGCAGATTTTTGTAACGAAATATTACTTTGTTTGTCAAAAACAGAGACAAGATTTAAGGTAATCCCTTATGATCTTGTTTTGAGGGAAAGATTGAAGGAGCTAGATTTTAATCTATGTTTAAGCCGTTTCAGGAATTCTTAGAAAAAGAACTGTTTGGACGTTTTGCTCTAGAGAGTCGTCCCATTCCCTCTGGGTTGGAATCGGTGGTGAGTGAAAGAGGCAAAAATCCCGCCACGATTCAAAGTTGGTGCTATCAATGTCCCGAATTGCGAAAAATTCGTTACACCTACATTGATGCTGGAGAAACGGCACAAATTTTCAATAGTGTCATTTATCCGAATTATAATTACGATCTGCCTTTGCTAGGAATTGATTTTTTAGCCTTTGGGCAGAAGAAAATCTTGGTGGTCTTGGATTTTCAACCTTTATTCCGCGATCGCGCCTACATAGACAAATATATCGGGCCAATGAGCGCAATTAAGGATAAATACAAAGATTTAACGCAAGACTTAGAAATGAAGTTTTACGATGCGAATCAGTATTTTTCTAAGAACTTGCTATTTGCTAAAACAGATGCAGAAACGGTTGTAAGTCGTTTGTTTCCAGCCTATCAAGAATATGTCCAGTTGTATTGGCAAATGGTAGAGCAAGCCTCCCCGCTTAACTCTCCCGAAGAGATGCAGCGGATTGTGAAGGCACAGAAAGATTACGATCAGTATAGTGCGGAACGTGATCCAGCATCAGGGCTATTCGGCAGCTATTTTGGGCATGAATGGTCAGATAGGTTTCTGTACGAATTTTTGTTTGAAGATGCTGTTCCCTTAGCAGTTCCAGCGGGAGTAAGATAAGTTAAAAATGACTCTTTATCAGCCTTTCTTAGATTACGCTATCCCACTTCTAAAAGAACGACTTGACTTGGCGCCCTATCCCATTCCCGCAGGTTTTGAACGGAAAGAAGCTCTAACTGGGAAGGGAAAAAAAGAGCAGTTGGTTGTGACGACAAGTCATGCTTTTAAGTCCTCAAAATTACGGCAAATTCGGGCGGCTCATGTTGAGGGTGGTGATGCTCTCCAGGTACTTAATTTTGTGATTTTCCCCCAGTTAAATTATGACTTGCCCTTTTTTGGGGCGGACTTAGTAACCTTGCCGGGGGGACATTTAATTGCTTTAGATATGCAGCCTCTTTTTCACGATGCGGCTTACCAGAAGAAATACTCAGAGCCGATTTTACCGATTTTCAACACTTATCAAAAGGACTTGCCTTGGGGAGGAGATTTTCCTGACGAGGCAAAACCTTTCTTTTCTCCTGCTTTTCTTTGGACTCGTCCCAAGGAAACCGAGGCTGTGCAAACTACGGTCTTTGAAGCTTTTAAGGATTATCTTCAAGCTTATCTCGATTTGGTTGAGCGATCGCAACCTGTCACAGATAGTCAGCGACTTGGAGAGATTCTTGAGGCACAGCGACGTTATATTAATTATCGTGCTGCAAAAGATCCGGCTAGAGGAATGTTTACGCGCTTCTATGGTGAGGAGTGGACTGAGGAATATATTCACGGTTTTCTGTTCGATTTAGAACGCCACATTCCAGAAGTTCAACAATCAGTGTAAATTTATCCTACATGAGAGCGAAGACTCTGAGCCGTATTGTTACGAGTAAAAGCATTCCACGTTCCTAATTCTTTGGGGTCGCGACTACAAAGCATGGCTTTCATCTCTTGGGTGAGTCCTTGTGCTAGGGTAAAATCTGCGCCAGCAATACTCTTTAATTGCTCTAAATTGGCCCCGGTTAAGTCAGCCCCTCGTAAATCTGCTCCTTGTAATTCGACTCCAATTAAGATAGCATTCCGTAAATAAGCACCAGTCAGAAAGGCATTCTGAAGACTCGCCCCACTTAAGGCGGCTCCCTCTAAATTTGCCCCAGTTAAATCGGCTCCACTGAGATAGGCACCTCGCAGATTACAGCCGTGTAAATCTGCGCCTCTGAGGTAAGCTGTATTTAGAAAAGATCCACTGAGATTGGCTTGGGGACCAATAGCTCCCGCATTTTTGTAATTGAATCCTTCTGGCCACAGGGTGTGAGCATCATATTGAGCTAATTTTAATTTTGCCTCTTGTAGCTTGGCATCGACTAAATTACAGCCCTGTAAATCTGCACGAAAAAGATAGCTTTCTTGTAAATTCGCTCCACTCAAATTGGCATCTCTGAGATTGGCCCTTCGTAAATCAACTCCTTTGAGATTGGCCCCTTGCAAATTGGTTTGACTAAGGTTTGCCCCAATCAAGTTTGCTCCACTGAAATCAATACCAGATAAATCCATCTGGCTGAGGTTGATTCCCGCGAGGTTGGTTTGAGCTAGACTTTTGCCTTGCTGAATGGCTGGTAAGATTTCTATTGCAGAAAGGGGTTCGGAGAGGAAAGACGAGTGTTGACGAGGTGACATTATGTTTTTCTGAAAATTTATTGAGCGAGTTGGTTAAAATTGTCCTGTGTCATTTATCCTAGAATTTGATGGATTCCAGACAGACGTTTGTTTATTTTTCTTAACCAAAATCAGAAATGCTATTAACACCGCCAAGGACTATGATGGATTTTTTTCGCAAGAGTGAGGGCGTTTGGTTTACTCAGCGAACAGTCCATAATTTTGATACTGCTGCGGCTGATGAATCGGGAGAATCTAATGTGATCGTTGACGTTTTGTCAATAGACGATCCCAGAATTTTAGACGTTTGTCAACAGCAGAATGTCGATCCCGCTTTAGTTAGTGGGGGATGCAGTTTTATGTGGCAGGATAATTTAGATGATACTGTCCCGAACGAAAACTATGCTGCTATTCTTGTAGATGTGCCTAATCCTAGTAATCCGAGAACGGGCAATTTTCTGCGAAATCGAGGCTATGTTGAAGGTATTCCGGTCATCGGTGTTTACCATTTTGCGGATGATGGGGTGTTGACTATTGAGACGGAATATGAGACTAATCAAGGACAGGAACGCTGTTGGTTTATTAACGATCATTTTCGGGTACGGGTGATGACTGTGCAGATGATTAATGGGGTTAAACAAATGGCATACTGTTCTGAGCGTCGTTGTGTTTCTCATTCTGCTTTAGAAGAGATGTTGGAACACAATCGCTTGAGGTTTTCTGGGGTGGGTGTGCTGTCACCTTAAAGTCCCAAATATCCAGTCTCTTGCAATCGCGGCTACACACACAAAGTCCCCAATATCCCGGCGATTGAAATCGCGGCTACACACGCAAAGTCCGCCTACGCGGACTAATTATTAAACTATTAAAACTATGTCTGAGAATGAAGAATTGATGCCATCTGGTAATGATGAAACTGTAGAAAATTCAACGACTAATGTTGAAGAATTGGCAGAAGTAATTGCTGAATTTGAGAAATATCGCGAACGTTTGGTTAATGAAACGATGACTGCGGCACAAAAGGCAAAATTACCTCAGAAGCCGGCGATGGCTAAAATTGAGCCGGAACTTGCTAAGATTGATGCTGGATTGGAGACTCTTCGCGCTCAATTGGCGGCTCTAACTACTAATAATTAGGTGATGATTATGGTCAATTCTAATGCTCAAGCTGAGGCAGATCCAATTTTATTGGCTCACGCTGAAACAGATGCTTTTCTTCGGGAAGTTACTGAAAAAATAGATTTAGATACTTTCGATGCTAATGATTCCAATCTGTTGAAGCGGTTGGTTGAATGTTTGGGAGATACGCGGGGGATGACTCGACTGCGTTTCGCTGAAACTTTGGCTGAAATTGGGGAAGCGGCGACTCCTTTTTTATTAGATGCTTTGGCTAATCATGCTAATGTAGTAGTTAGGCGGGCTGCGGCTAAAACTATAACTTTGATTGCCGATCCAACTGCGGTTCCTAATTTAATTCACTCTCTTTTAAATGATGAGGATACGGTGGTTAAGGGTTCATCAATTGGGGCGTTGGCGAGGATTGGGGAGCCGTCTGTGCAGGCTTTGTTGGATATTTTAGGGTCAACTGATTTGCCTGAGAGTACGATCGGTCATGCGGCTTGGGCGTTGGCTTTTATTGGGGCGGGGGCGAAGGAGTATTTGTATCGGGCGATCGCCTCTGATTCTCCTGTGGTGCGTGGTGCGGTGGTGGGTGCGATCGCGAAGGTTGCACAGGAAGAACCGAAGGATGAATTATTCGAGATTTTGGTTAAGTCTCTGACGGATGTTGATGTTGATGTGCGTTGTGAGGCGGCGGCGGCTTTAGGAAATCTGGCTTATAAACCTGCAATTCCTAATCTGATTGAGTTGCTGGATCGTGGTGATGGGGAAACTCGTAGGGCGGCGGCTTTGTCTTTGATGAAAGTGGGCGATCGGGCTGCGATTGAACCGCTACAAGCTGCATTGGAAAAGGAGTCTGAAGCGGCGATTCAAGGTGTGATTAAGTTGGCAATTTCTCAAATTAAGTAACTAAAAGTATGACTGAATCGGGAACGGGGCGGATGTTGCTTTCTCATAATTTTGATATGCCCGAGGGTGTTTTTCCCACCTTAAGTAGGGAAGAATTTACTCGGGTATTTGCGGAGGGTTTAAGTCAATATCCTGAGATTAAGTGTCGTCAATTAAATCACGGTCATTGGATGGTAGAGGTTTTATTTTCTACTGATGCTTTTTCTCCGCCTCAAGTGGGAGAATTTTGTGCTCAAAGTTTGGTGGATAAGCGGATGAGTCAGGGGAAAACTGATGATTTTTTTCCTGATATTTTGATTTTAGCAGGATTGAAGAAGACGCCTCCTTTGAGTAGCGATGCTGAGGCGTTGCAAACGGGAGAATGGGGGGTGGATGTGGTGGAAACTCAGTCTGCTGAGAGTTTTTTGATGGCGATGGGCTGGGACGAGAAAACGGCGGGGAAAAGTATTGAGGATGTTTTTAAGGTTGAAAGGAGAAAGGGGTAAAGGGTGAGTTAACGTGCTACGATTTGTTCCTAGTGAACTACAATGTCTGGCATTTTTCCGTGAGGATATAACTCAACCCCCATTTCTCGAAACTTCTGAGTTTTATTGATAACGTTTATTAGTCTGTTGGTAACAATCATGATATTAACTGTTTTGAATCAGTTTAGCAATATCTTCATTAGATTTATCTATTGATGAACTATTCGTAAAAATGAATCATAAAAATAGCCGTCGAGGCATCATTCACCGCCCAGAATGTGCCTAAGACATTGCGAGCAACTGCAAAGGAAAACCCGGTTAGAATGCTGAGATACTCATCGCTGGTAGTGCTAATATCGGTGATACCCGTTTCACAGGCAAATAGGGTAACTAGGCGACATGGCCGGAAGCGCAGGTTAAAGATTTCTGGTAATGTGAGACATTCATCTTAATAGTTGATTTCTAATGCAATCGGTAACTTGCGTTTCCTCAACTGGAAATCCATGATAAGTGAAATAACCCTCTTGATTAGAGGCGTTGTCTGGATGAAATATATAATACCGATTTTTTTCTCGATGATATCCATAACGTTTATTGCTATTTTCACTACTAGATTCGATAGAATTATCTAAAACTTTTTGAGCTTCTTTATCCGTTAAATCCATCGGAGTATGGGGTTTTTGTAAATTTCCTTTAGCTTGGTGATGATGTTTCGGATTAAATTTATAAATAGATCGTATTTTTTTCGCTTGTTCAACGGTTGTTAAGTTATGAATGTTAATAAGTTCTAAAGATTGTCCATAAATACCCAATTCAACATGAAGATACTCTGACGCAAAATCAGGAGCCTTTTGTAAACTAATTAATTTTAATTTTTCTTGTAAATAAGCAACGCATAATAAGGAACTTGTGGATAAATCTTGCTTGTTTAAGTAACATTTATGAGATGCAATAAAATAATTTTTTTAAAATCATCTTGTAAATCTATAAACGGCCCCTTCCTAATAATTTGTAAAAAAACCTTAGCAACTTTTCTTCTATTTTCATCATTAGAGTTAAGCGTTTGAAATAACCATTCATGAATAGTTAAATTTTGAGCCAGTTTTTGATTTGAAAAGTTACTATAAGTTTGTATAGGATTATCCCCTTTAATGGGTTCTATTTCTTTAATAATGTCGTATAAGTGTCCGATCAATTCATCAGCTTCAACAGAATCTTTAGCTTGACCAATAAAAGAACATTCATTAATCAAAAACTGCATTTAGAGTAACTCCATTAAATCTTTTTCAGCTTGATCAAAAAATCCATCTGGCCATTTATCAATTCCTCCATCTTGATAAATACGAGGTGATATTATTTTAGTAATGGCTTGTCCTTTTTGTAAATATCGATCAAAGTAATGTAATTGAATATCTTCAGGTTTAACGCCCCTACGACGAACCGCTAGACGAATCCCATTCAAAATGTGATCGCTATGAGTTTCAACAATAATTTGAACACCACAACTTGCCGCTAATGCTAACAATTCACCCATTTTTGATTGTCCTTTTGGATGTAAATGCGCTTCAGGATTTTCGAGTAAAATTAGCGTGTCAGGGGTCGCGGATAGCAAAGCAATCAAAATGGGCAAAGTATAAGTAATTCCGAAACCTACATTGGTTGAACGATAGCGTTTACTGAGTCCATAAAAATATTGTAAACTAACAATATCCACTTTTGGATAAGATTCTATCTCAATTCGTGTTCCTGGGCTAATTTCTCCGATCCAAGCTTCAACTTGAAGTTTTAAAGTAAGTAAATTTTGTTCAGGATGTGCTAGATTTTTATTGGCAATTTCTTTAGATTCATTAATAGAAAGAAAATGAGGAGCAAACTCTCCCTTATTACCTATTTTTTTATTCTGTTTAACTTGAAAATCTGAGGTTTCAAAGTAGGGTTTAGGAGAGATTCTTTCGGCTTGAAGATAGCAAAAATTATCATTAAAAAGACTTGATTGATAAATATTATCAGAAACTTCAGGATCGGAAGATTTTTCAATAACATCAGCATCAGAATCATACTTAAACACCCATTTATTTAAGGTGTTATCATGGTCTATTTCAAAAGTTATAATGTCTTCTTCTGCTCCTTGAAATAAAGCATCTTGAGCCGTTCCAATACATACTAAATCACCGTTTAAGGCCAATCCAATATCAGGTAATAATTTTTGTTGATAAGATTGACGAAGTAATAATAATGATTGTAATAAGCTAGATTTCCCGCTACTATTTAAACCAGAAAGCAACGTTAATGCTCTTAACTCAAAAGATTGATTTTCAAAAGGTTTAAAGTTTTTTAAGGTTAAGGATTTGAGCATGATAAAACTTCCTCGATCATTTCGTTAATTTTAGAAAAGCGGTATTGGACTTTATTAGCTGCTTGAGAAATAGATTGGAGAAAATCAGGATCACTTTCCATATTTTGGATAAAAAGTTCTTTTAATTTTTCTTTTTGGTTAATTAATATCCCAATTTTTTGTTCAGTTAATTGGCTTAATGCAACAGACCAACACTCAAATAAAGCTTTATTAACGGGAGATTTTTTAGAAGAATTATTTAAAATTTTACGAAACGTATCTTCTCCAAAAATATTATAAGCTGCTTTCATTGCTATACTGAACTTATGTTCAATTTCTTTTTCTAAATTTTTATCAATTTTATTGAGTTTTTTCATTGCTTCATGTAAAAAATAATTTCGACCTTTCTTTGTTGGATAATCTTGATATTTAGTTAGTCTAAAAGCAATGAAACCGAGGACAAATTCATGATCGTCTAGACGCTTTTTTCTATTTTCACTCAGATTAGTTACTCTTTCAAATTCAGAAAGACTAGCTAACTTTTTCAAAAAGTTAGTAGCGGGACCGGAATTCATTGCTTGACGAAGCTCTTGATTGTTTAATGGCAATCCACCCGTATTAATTCTTTGAAAAATTTTATATTTAACTTCATCAGGTGTTCCGGGTTCAATTAAATAAAGGGTTAATTCTGTTTCATCTATTCTCCGTTGATAATCACGCGATAATTGGTTGTAAGTTTTATTATTTAGTTCATTATTCAGAAATTCTAATCCAGTTAATTTAAGTTCCTGATCTAAAATAAAACTTTTAAAGGTACTAATTCTTTGTAATCCATCTATAATCAACCATTTAGTATCATCCGTTGCATCTATATAAAATGCGGGAAGGGGAATACGAATTAACAAAGATTCAATTAGACGACTTTGGGCTTTAGAACTCCAAATATTTGCATTACGTTGAAAATCAGGAGCTAAATTAATTTCATTATGCTTAATTCTTTTGATAAGAAGATCCATTGTCAGCGGTTTTGTCTTAACTCTAATTTTTGTGGGATCAAAAGGTTGTATTTCTTCTTCATCTTCATCTTCATCAATTTCTGAATTCTCATCATCAATCTCATCCTCCCCATCGGTTTCTTGAGCAAGCATCTCTTTTTCTCCATCTTCAATCTCATTGATTGTCATAATTATTATTCCTCAATATTTAGCTTGTGTTGGATACCTTTAGAGGTAAAGTACCGCTCGATAAGTGCGGTTTGTTGATTGACTAATGCCTGAATCTCCTGGTAGCGGATGGGTTGGACTTTTTGCTCGAAGCGGAATTTTGGGTCGTGGGGGGTGGAGGTGGTGGGGGAGGAAACAGCTATTCTGCGGCTGTCGTCGTTTGCTGAACGGTTGTCTGGGGGGGGGAGGCGCTACTGTCGCACTGCTGCTGGAGGTTCCACCACTGTTGATATAAACTGTCGTAGCGTTCCCTGATTTGCGGGGAAATTCCTTGGGGTTTCAGGCGGGTAGCGGCAAGGAGTAAACCCACCCCGTCACTGATAGGAGGGTGAATCGACCGGATATGATATCAATCACGACATACATTTAAAGTAACGTGGGCTGGCAAGGATGTCAATTGTGGCTTACATCAACGACTAGACGACAGGGCGGATTAATGACCCTTTCCCGGTTCCAGCCCTGTTTGGAAAACGGGAGCTACTGCACTCCCGCTTCTGGTATTTTTAAAGTATTGGGTATTGCGATCGCCATCTAACGAATCGGTTCAGTGGCAGACTGCGCCGCAAGACCCCGAACACAGACGCAGAAACAGGGCGGGCTTTCGGCTGCACGCTCATTGTTCGCTGACTGTTAATAACTTCTAGCTCATTTGAGCGAGGTTAATCAATTGTGCCAAAGTGGATAAGTGCTGCGCGGATCGCGATGAACCACACGGCGAGGGTGGCAAATAGGTAGAGGTAGAACCGAAGTATGATGAGATTGAATGTGCAATGGACAGCGCTATGCAAGGTGCGAAATACAACGAAGACCCACGCGGCGTTCACATACACTGTATCCACCTGCTTTGTGATGAACAGGTATAGGACAAGCGCATAGAAAATTACCGGAATCTCGAACAGGTTTTTTAGGTTATCCGATGGATTGGATACGCTTGGTGGCGAAATTTGTGCCAGTGCGCCCGGTACAGCAAGTTCCTCCGGGGTGAGCTTTCTACTGGTGATAAAACTGATACGGCGGATGTACATATACACCCAGACGAGGAATGTGAGAAACACTGTTGCAAAGAAGGGACTGAAAATTGTATTTTGCGTCATTTTTACCTCAAGCTTAACTTAGTAGAACATTGTAGTTAATGCTCGATCGATACATTTGCTAGACGGCTCCACTCATTCCACGAGCCGTCGTAATTTCGCACATTGGGATAACCTAGTAAATACTTTAAAACAAACCAGGTACACGCCGATCTTCCTCCAATGGCACAGTAAGTAAACACTTCTTTATCAGCCGTAATGCCCTGGCTGCCATAGAGGGTATGTAACAATTCTGGTGACTTAAAAGTTCCATCTTCATTCAGAGCTAGGATGTGTTCGAGATTTACTGCCCCTGGAATATGACCCGCGCGTTCCGTTCCTTCTGGCGGCTTCATCATGAATAATTCGCCACGATATTCTTCAGGGGTGCGAACATCTAGCAACACGCAATCCGTCCGATTCAAAGATGCGTGAACCTCTGGTTGTAACACCCGCAAATTAGCATTGGGGGATTTCGCATGATACTGTGCGGGTGCGAAGTTGGATAACTCCGATACCAGTGGGCGACTTTCTGCAACCCATTTCTGATATCCACCGTTGAGAACATACACTTTGTCATGTCCAAAGGTTTTCAAAAGCCAGAAAATCCAGGCTCCTGTGTTAGGATAGCTGCCATAGGCGATCGCAGTTGTTTCAGAGGAAATTCCCGATCGCGAAAGCAATTTTTCGATCGCATTTGGATCGAGATTCATGCTGAAATCTGGTATTAGCAAATCTGTAAAGATATTCCAGAACACAGCACCGGGAATATGAGCGTTTTTGTACGGTTCTGGACTCATATCCACTTCAATCACCCGCACGGTTGGATCGTTAAGATGATCCATGAGCCATTGCGTATCGACCAAAACTTCAGGATGAGCATATTGGGACATTGGTTTTCTCCGATCTTTGGCACGCTTAGCTAAGATTAGGATAGGTAGATTGGCTTGCCCAGTCCTCGATCGGGTACTCTTTTTGACAATCAAGCAATCATGACCATGAAAAGTCCCTTACAGCTTTTATTTGAAGCGATCGACCGGGTAAAGGACGAACAAGATTTGCGATCGCAAGTCGTGCCCAAAATCGGTGAGTATTTTGCAGCTAAACGATCGGGAATCTTTTTCTTCGATCGACTGCCGTTGCTAGATAGCAATCTTCAGAAAACACTGCAAATTGGACTATCAATCGAACATAATCCTGTTGTGCGTTATCTAGTGGAACGTCACGCCCCTGTCCATGAAGCATTGGTGGCATCTCCCAAGGTTTGGACAATAATTTGTCCCCGACCCGATCATTGGCACGTGATGGCGGGACCGATTGTCAATCGCGGTCAATTAATGGGTGTAGTGGGTTGTACGCGCGATCGGTCAATGCCCGCTTTCGATACAGAAAATCTAGCGGATTTGAGTGCGATATGTTTGCATTTGTCTGTTTGGGCTGCAACAGTGCGATTTCAACACCAACCTTTCAAGACTTCACGCCTAACGCCTCGTGAATTGCAAATTGCCGAATTGGTTGCTTTGGGGCGAACCAACGCAGCAATCGGGAGGGAACTTTGGATTACTGAGAATTCAGTGAAGCAAGCTTTGAAGCGAATGTTCCGTAAGCTTGAGGTTTCGTCTCGTGCAGAAATGGTTGCACAGCTTTCGGCGACAAAATATAATTTGCCAAGTGTAAAAATGTCTCCATCCAACTTGATGCAGAACACTCACCAATAAACTTAAGGCTAGAAACTCAGAGAGCGATCCTCTTCGAGGGCTTCGCTAACGCAATACCGAATTGAAGGGCGATCGACCAAATGGTAATTTTTAAGGATCGCGAATTAAATAATTTACACAACTTTGTGGGGAGTAGGGGTTGGGCGTCCCGCCCGCCCTTTCTGGACGGGCGGGACGCCCATCCCACAAGAACCATCAAAATTGTAAGTTATTTAATTCTCATTCCTAAGTATTGGGTATTGCGATCGAGCGTTGAAACTACAACTCATCAATCGTCACTAACCCCCCCCTCAGTGAACTGAATCACAAGTTCTTGCTCGTCCAGCAAAGCAGTTCCAATCAGAGGTCTTCGCCCTGTAGCAAATACACGAACTTCTCGTTCTTCCCCGTCCCAAAGGATGATTGCTTCGTGAACTGCTACTAGGACTTCACTGTTATCTGCTAAGTTTACAGGCAGATCGTACAGGAACGGCAACCCCAGTAAGGTAACTGCCTCCGGGGGCAAACATAGGTAGTCAGTGAAGCCCGTATCTATGACAAACTCGATCGGGAAAGTAGAGCCGCTTGGGAGGAGAAACGTCAACAAGGACGATCGCGTGCCGATCGGTCACAATACCAGAAATCACTTGTTGACACGCTCCATTACACCACCCAACGAAGCAGCCACATTGTAACCAATACGAATGCCAAAAAGTCGAGCATACGGATGCTTTGCCATCAGACTACGTGCGGCTTTTAGCCCAGTTTTATCAACTTCGCAGTCACCTGTTTCAATATCAATGATGACCATCTTGCCAATATTCTCTTCTAATTCAATTTTTTCGCGGATGGTGCTCTCATACAAATGTTTTGCACGACGAGCGACTTCTTCACGACTCAAAAGGATTGTTTGCATACATTTGCCCTTTTTTGTAACTATTGATCCTGTTATGGATATGATACCTCACTACTTTACAATATTTCTGGATCGAGTTCTTGGGTTTTACCTGCGTGATACTCAGCCATTGCGGAGGCTGCAACTAACGCCAAGAACATCGGGAGAACTCGCAAATGCTCGATCGCATCTTAGATCGTCTTGAAGTTCTTCCAGAATCATTGAGGGGAGCGAAGTATAAGGGCTAAGATGAGTTTCTGAAAATTCTATTCTAAACTCCACCTTCTATAGCAATCCGATCTGAGTCTCACAGCACAACGCCATCTTGTCTTCCTAGACTTCTTGTATAGCAAGACTTTCAGATTTTCCCTATCTAGAAAATCACTTAGGATTGCTATACTTCATCCAAATCATCTGCAGTTAAGGGCGATCGAGCGCTATGGCGGACATACAATACATAAACCGTAGTAGCTCGAATCGCAAACAAGACTCGATAAATGTTTTTGGACTTCCCATAAAGCAACTGCCGAACTTCTTCAGGAAAAATCTCACTTTCAACTGCTAAAGCACAGCGCCGAGGTTTTTCTTGGAGTGTGGCGATTTCATTCATCAAGCCTCGAAACCAGCGATCTGCAAAATCGGGATTCCGCTCTCGATACCAGCGGTAGGCTTGCTCAATTTCAGAAGAGGCGATCGGGGTAATTTCAACCTGAAATGTCATATTTCTGCTGCATTTCTTGGACAAAATTTTCGATAGGGCGAGTAAGTCCGGCGTTGAGTTCCTCGAAACCTTGCTGAATACCTGCAATTGTTTCTAACTGATCGATCAGTTGGCGCAGTTTAATTGGATCGATTTTGCTAGGATCGAGAAAGGTGACGAGAACTTGAGAGCGATCGCTAATATCTTGTGGTAGCTCCACTAGCTGAATCTGCCCATTCTGATAAATGCCTTCGATGGTTTTTAGCATGAGTTACAGTCCGGTTAGTATTCGCTTCTATTCTAGCAAATTATGATAGCTAACTACTCTTAGATGGCATCTTATCTATTATCGCTTATTCTAGGCAAATCGATATCTAGGAAGGCGAGCTATCTACGTCGCAAATTCTGGGAAATACTGGTCTACAAACTCCATAACCTTTTGAAAGTGGAAAATTCCTTCCTCTGGCCTTAATGTCCCCAAATCTTGGTCTCGATATCTCATTTTCCAATTATCGAAGTTTTTTAGATAAACCTGTGCATAATCTGTTCCATGCCTGCGATCTAACCACCGCAGAGCTCCAATAGCCCATTCTTGGTCATACTTTCGATCGCCAACGGGTAAGTATGTGTCGAGATAAGATCGCAAAATTCTTACCGACTCAGTATTGTCAAGACGAGCTAACGCAAAACAATGAAATTGTCCTGCATAACAAGTTCGGCTTGGAATCAGCAAATTTTCAATTTTATTGAGATGTTGGGAAAAGCGCCCAATTCCACAAAGCCAACTTGCAGTAATTGTATGTCTCCAACAACCATTATACATCTGGATCATTTCTTTGTCAGTTACTTCATCTAGAGCAACTCTTGTCGAGTCCACAAACGCATCTATATCTTTACCAATCCCTAAAAAGTTACCGTGTAAAACCTTGAGATAAAGTGGCTTGACATAATGCTCTCTACTATAGTCTGTCATTGTGTTTGAGTATCAAATTGTTAAGACTAAACATCTCAAAGATAACATCATCGCAAATGGATGCGAACCTCTAATAGACAAGCTCCAGCCCTAAAAAAATAGAAAACCCCCAAGCCCTCTTAAAAATCAGCTTTGGGGGTTTTATTCCTAAATCTCGTTCAAATCACAACTTACTCGGCTCGATCGCCGGAGCACGCAGAGACAGAGTTTTATCCGCAGCAGCCTTAGCCACAAGCGACGGCACAGAATCGCGCAACTTTGCAGTCAACTGTACAGTAGTCGCATCGTAAACCTGAGTCAGCATCTTCGGATACAAACCAATGCCAATAATCGGCACTAACAGAGCCGCAATAATAAACACTTCTCGCGGTTCCGCATCCACCAATTCCTCGTGATCGGACAATTCCTTATTTTCAGGCCCGTAGAAGATTTCGCGCAGCATCGACAGCAGGTAAATCGGAGTCAAAATCACCCCAACTGCTGCTAGAAATACCACGCAAACCTTAAACACAGGATTGTAAGCATCGCTGGTTGCAAAACCCACAAACACCATCAATTCTGCTACAAAACCGCTCATTCCCGGCAAAGCCAAAGAAGCCATAGAACAAGCAGTCCACATGGCAAAAACCTTACGCATTTTCTGCCCTACACCGCCCATTTCGTCGAGCATGAGCGTGTGAGTGCGATCGTAAGTGCAACCCACCATAAAGAACAAACTCGCCCCGATTAAACCGTGGGAAACCATTTGCAGCATTGCACCGCTAGTTCCCAAATCCGTAAACGAAGCTATCCCAATCAGCACAAACCCCATGTGCGAAATCGAAGAATAAGCAATTTTCCGCTTCAGATTGCGCTGAGCAAAAGAAGTTAAGGCCGCGTAAACAATGTTAACCACACCCAAAATTACCAAGATGGGTGCGAAGGTAGCGTGAGCATCGGGGAGCATTCCCGCATTCATCCGCAGTAAAGCATAGCCGCCCATTTTTAGCAGAATTCCTGCTAGCAACATATGGGCGGGTGCGGTTGCTTCGCCGTGAGCGTCAGGGAGCCAAGTGTGCAGCGGAAAAATCGGCAGTTTGACGCCGTAAGCTATTAAGAAACCTGTATACAGGAGCAATTCTACAGTGGGGGCATAATCTTTAGCTGCGATCGCCCGCATATCGAAAGTCACCGTATCGCCGTAAAACGCCATCGTCAGCGCGCCCAGCAAAATAAATAGCGAACCGCCTGCGGTGTAAAGGATAAACTTAGTTGCTGCGTAGAGGCGCTTCTTGCCGCCCCAGATTGACAAAATCAGGTAAATCGGGACTAATTCCAGTTCCCAAACTAGGAAAAACAGCAACATATCCTGCACGGCAAAAACTGCGATTTGGCCGCCGTACATTGTCAGCATCAAAAAGTAAAATAGCTTCGGTTTAAATGTGACCGGCCAAGCAGCTAAAGTAGCCAGAGTAGTAATAAAACCAGTCAGCAAAATCAGCGGCATCGATAAACCGTCAGCACCCACCGACCAATTCAAATCGAGTTGCTGCACCCAAGTATAGCTTTCTACCAGTTGCAAATCTGGATTGCTGAAGTCGTACTGAGTGTAAAAAGCGTAAACAAGTAGGGCAAAATCGATTAAACCCACAATTAGGGCATACCACCGCACCGTCTTGCCATCCTTATCGGGAATTAAAGGAATCAGCAAGGACGCAGCAATGGGAAACAGAATTGTTGTTGTTAACCAGGGAAAGTTAGCTGTATCCATTGCGTTTTAAAATAAGCCGTCAGTTATTAGGTTTAAACACATTTTGGCTATTTTAGCCTAAATTTTATACTTTCTTTAGACGGAACATTTTTTTTTGCTCTTATTTGGACAATTTATGCGATCGCAACAGTTAAGTTTAATCAAAGATTTATTTCTATTTGCTAATTGTCAATTGTGAGTTCTTGAGCTAATACCCGTTCTTAAAATATCTTCTGGTGGGAAATGGCATTGCCCATTGGTGTCAACTTAAGCCGACGATCTGCAATTGGGCGAGTCCGCCAGGGGTTGAAACCCCTGGCTAATAGCGAAAGTCCTCTGAATAGGACTAATAGATATCTCCAAAAAAGCCAGCCTTGAACAGGCAAGATGCCTGTTCCACAATAAGAGGTTTAAGGACTTCTTCAGTCCTCTTAAGAGGACTTTAGCTTTGAGACAGGGAATTCATTCCCTGTCGGACTGTCGGACTATCGGTTTTACCTGTGGGTTGACACTAATAGACAATGCCGTTTCCCTACAGATTTAACTGACTCCCGAAACGATCGCAAAACCCAGAACTGCGACAAACACAATCAGGGCATAAAATTGAGCGCGACCGTTCTCAATGTATTTCAATCCTTCGCCGCTAACCAGGGCGAGAAAACCTGTCAAATTAACCACACCATCGACGACTCGCAAATCCACTTCCATGACTTGCCGCGCTAAACGGCGGCTGCCTTTGACAAAGAGAAATTCGTTGATATCGTCGAGATACCACTTGTTGAGGGAGAACTCGTAAAGCGGTTTGATTTTTTGGGCGATCGCACTTGCGTCAATTTTCCGGCTCAAATACATCAGAGAAGCCAAAGTAATGCCCAGCAAAGCAATACCTACAGAGCTTCCACCCATAATCAAAAATTCCGTCAAATTGAACTCAGCAGCGTGTTCCAAAACTTCTTCGAGAGACTCGCCAGGAGCGCGAACAAACTGCTCAAAATAATTGGCAAACGGCGTACCGAGAAAACCGATAAACACAGAAGGTACTGCCAACAACACTAGCGGCAGAGCCATTGTCAGAGGAGATTCGTGAGGGAAATGGTCGTGCTCATCGTGACTGTCGCCAGTTGATGCCAATTCCTTAACGTTCATCGCTCCGGGGCCAAAAACGAGACCGGGTTGCAGAAGTTGTTGTTTGATGGCGCTGTCATTGCCCCGGAATTCGCCCTCAAAGGTGCTGAAATACATCCGGAACATATAAAACGCGGTCATCCCGGCCGTCAACCAGCTAACAGCCCACAGAGCGGGATTTGCTGCGAAGGCGCTGGCGAGGATTTCGTCTTTTGACCAAAAACCAGCAAACGGCGGAATTCCGCAGATTGCTAAATTGCCGATCAAAAAGCAAGAAGCGGTAATCGGCATATATTTCCGCAAACCGCCCATGACTCGCATATCTTGAGCCAGAGCCGGGTTGTGGCCGACGACATCTTCCATACCGTGAATGACTGAACCCGAGCACAGGAACAGCATTGCTTTGAAGTAAGCGTGTGTCATCAAGTGGAAAAGTCCGGCACTGTAAGCGCCGACGCCCATTGCCATCACCATGTAGCCGAGTTGGGAGATGGTGGAGTAGGCTAAGCCTTTTTTGATGTCATTTTGGGTAATCGCGATCGAAGCACCCATAAATGCCGTAAAACATCCAGTACAGGCAATCAAATTCATGACGGCCGGCAGTCCTTCAAACACCGGGTACATCCGAGCGATCAGGAATACGCCGGCGGCTACCATTGTCGCGGCGTGGATTAAGGCCGAAATCGGTGTCGGGCCTTCCATTGCGTCTGGGAGCCAGACGTGGAGGGGGAATTGAGCAGATTTGGCTGCTGGCCCCAAAAATATGAGGACGCCGAAGATTGTCGCCAGAGTCGCGCTAAGGGCCCCGGATTCGACTAAGGAGTGCAGGCGTTCGCCCATCACCTCAAATTCAAAGCTGCCGGTGGCCCAGTAAATGCCGAGGATGCCCAGCAGTAGGCCGAAGTCGCCGACGCGGTTGGTGACGAAGGCTTTTTGGCAAGCGTCTGCTGCGGGTTTGCGATCGTACCAAAATCCGACTAGCAGGTACGAACACATACCTACGAGTTCCCAAAAAATGTAAATCTGAACGATGTTCGGGCTGATTACCAGACCCAACATTGACGCGCTGAAGATGCTCAGGTAGGCGTAAAAGCGCACGTACCCGTCATCGTGAGCCATGTAGCCGTCGGTGTAAATCATCACCAAAAAGGCGACCGTAGTGACGATCGCCAGCATTACCGACGTGAGGGGGTCGATGATATAGCCCATGTTCAGCGAGAAGTCGCCTGCAGAAGCCCACTGAATAGTGCGGGTGTAGGGTGCGTGGCCCTGTAGTTGACTCCACAGCAATGCGAAAGAGAGTACCATTGACCCTCCGAGTGCGGAGACGATTAATATCGCATTCGCTTGTCGGAGTTTGTTGGTTGCCTGGTTAAAGGTGATTAAGCCTAGACCTACTAGCATTGCGCCTGCCAGTGGCAGGACTGGAATCAGCCAAGCGTATTGATAAAGCAGTTCCATGACTGATAGGTAGTTTAAAGTTTCTACTAGATATTGCCAAAACTGTAAACAATTGTGACACACGCCTGCGCGACTGGGCCAAAATACTTGATCCAATTCTTTAAGTATTGCTATAGCCGAGTGCGATCGCGAGCGAGACGATCGCACTACTTTTTTCATCACGAGTGAGACGATCGCACTTGCACGCGGAAAATTATTCCGGTGCAAACGGAAACTCTACGACAAATCTCACAGTCCTGTACCTTCAAGACGGCGAGATTTATTTTTGTGTGGGATGGTTGATGGACAAATGGGGAATGCCTTCTGCTTCCGACATAAAAGCCGAAGGCCTTGTCAACAAGAGCCGAATGCCTTGGAACCGTTACCTGTTAGCTACTTCCTGAAGTTGCAGCCGTTGAGATGGGGAAGCTACGTGAGCCGCGAGCATCCAGGAATCCAGAGTCCGCCGCAGTTCCTCGCGTCCTTGGTAGTCTTCCAATCTAAATCGAACTTTATCGCCCTCAAACAAAATCAGCGTGGGCAGACTTGTCAGCCGATAAGTGTGGGCTAACTTGAAACATTGATCAGCATTCACCCCTACGAGCTTGACTTTTTCTGCCCACTGTGCTTCAAAAGTCTTAAGCGTGGGGTCGATCGCGCGGCACAAACCGCACCAAGGAGCCGAAAAGTGAACTAAAACGGGGGTAGAGGCTTGAAACACCTCTTGTGCAAAAGTGCGTTCGCTAACCGACAACACCATGAGCCCTCAAAATTTAATAATTTTTTTCTATCCTAGGGATCATGCTACCAGTATATGTTCCTAGTGACACGCATCAAAAAAGGATGAATTTCCCAAAGCAAACCAGTAAAAATGACTACACCTACGTAGGAAGGGCGGAGGAACTCAAGCAAATCAAGGGTTTGACGCTTTTGTAGGATTGCCAAAAATGGAATTATTGAGGTTCGAGATTTGATGATTTCAAAGGATTGTCCAAAGCGAGCCTGAAGTCGCCTGTCGCCGTGCCACACTCCAAACAGGTGGTGAAGTACCAAACCGATGGAAGTGACGAGGGTAAAGCTAGTGCCAATCCACAGGGTGTGGGCCACGCACCAAATCACCTGTCCCACCATTTGCGGGTGACGGGTGATGCGAATGATGCCCGTTTCGTAGAGGTGAACTTGGGGCTTTTGGACGGCGGCAATTTCTAGGAGGTTGAAAGTTGCTGGGTACAGAAACAGAAAGGAAATTGCCGAAAGTATCCAAACGGCGGGTTTAACTCCGGGTACTCCCTGTACTTGCCAAAGTTGTACGCCGTCGTAGCGGTGGTTGAAAAAGTAGACAACCAGAATGACGGCTAGCGGCAAACTGACAAGGGCAAACAAAACGCGGTAAAGTCTCGGCCCGATCAGCTTTTCACCTTTGGGCCGGAGGGCTGCTAAACCGCTGTGGGCGATCGCAAAAACCAGTAACAGGCCCAGAATAACTAAGTGGGAGTCGAGCGCCAAGTCGATCGTCATTGCAAATATTAAGAAAAGTTATTGATTCTCGGCCAATTTGTGTCACAAAGTATCTATGGGAGCATTCAGCGGTTATCAGTCAGTTAACTGTTCACTGTTCGCTGTTGACTGTTGACTGTTCGCTGTTCGCTGTTGACTGTTCGCTGTTGACTGTTCGCTGTTTGCTGTTCGCTGCCTACAGTCAACCGTCAACCGTCAACTGACAACTGACAACTGACAACTGACAATTTAGATATATGTCTGACCTTCCTTTCACTTTAGACCAGTTACGCATTCTCAAGGCGATCGCCTCTGAAGGAAGCTTCAAACGCGCCGCGGACAGCCTCTATGTATCCCAGCCAGCAGTTAGCTTGCAGGTGCAAAACTTAGAGAGACAGTTGGACGTGCCGCTGTTTGACCGGGGGGGGCGGCGGGCGCAACTGACCGAAGCCGGACACCTGCTGCTGAGTTACGGCGAGAAAATTTTATCGCTTTGCCAGGAAACTTGTCGAGCTCTGGAAGACTTGCAAAATCTCCAAGGCGGTACTTTGATCGTCGGCGCTTCTCAAACAACAGGAACCTATTTGCTGCCCCGGATGATCGGAATGTTTCGGCAGAAGTACCCGGATGTAGCAGTACAGCTTCACGTTCACTCGACTCGCCGCACGGCGTGGAGTGTGGCCAACGGGCAAATCGATTTGGCAATTGTTGGCGGAGAAATTCCTACCGAACTTGTAGAAGCTTTAGAAATTGTTCCTTACGCTGAGGACGAACTGGCTCTGATTCTCCCTCCATCTCACCCGATGGTACAACAAGAAAGTATCCAAAAAGAAGACCTTTACAAATTGCAGTTTATATCCCTCGATTCGCAGTCTACTATCCGCAAAGTAATCGATCAGGTACTGACTCGCTGCGGCATTGACACGCGCCGCTTGAAAATCGAGATGGAACTAAATTCGATCGAAGCTATTAAAAATGCCGTTCAGTCAGGGCTGGGTGCTGCTTTTGTGTCGGTTTCGGCGATCGAAAAAGAGCTGCTTATGGGCGTTTTGCACAAATCTCAAATGGATGAAGTTTTGGTAACTCGCATTTTGTCCCTGATTTGCAACCCCAACCGCTACCGTTCTAAAGCTGCAGAGGCTTTCAGCAATGAAATTTTGCCCCAGTTTGCTACTTATTCGACCATCCCGGAGAAGAAAGAACCTCCGGCCCTCGATTTGGGATTTATAGAAATAGGAACTCCCAACTCGGCGGGAAGTTAATCTCTTAGGTCGCTGGCAGTTAGCAGTTCGCGGTTAGTTGAAAAATCGAAATCTGGTTTAACCATCACTTTTTCTTCCTTCTTCCCTTTTCCTTCTTCCCTTTTCCTTCTTCCCTCTTCCTTCTTCCCTCTTCCTTCTTCTTAGCAAACAAAAATGGAAGTTTACTGCACCCGACCGGGCTGCCCGCGCCCTCAAAACTATTTTCCCGACCTCGATGACAGTTCGCTGCTGAAAACCGTGCAGCAAAAGTTTTGCACGACTTGCGGGATGCCCCTGATTTTGAGCGGTCGCTATTTGCCCGTAAGGTTGTTGGGTCAAGGCGGTTTTGGGGCGGCATTTTTGGCCAGAGACCGCTATACTCCCGCGATGCGGCAGTGCGTTGCTAAACTTTTGCAGCCGTCGGTAAGTCTGACTCCGCCCCAGCTAAAAATCGCTCAAACTCTGTTTGAACGGGAAGCGGCGGTGCTGGAAGAACTGGGAAACGAACATTCCCAAATTCCGAGTTTGCTGGCTTTTTTTGAGCTGACTGTTGCGAGTTTGCAGCCAGGAAAAAACGATCAGTTTTTCTATCTGGTTCAAGAATTTATTGACGGTAAAAACTTGGAGGATGAACTAGCTGTAAAAGGCAGGTTTTCGGAGGCGGAAACGTTGGAGGTGCTGCGGGAAATTTTGAAGGTTCTCGATTTTGTGCACTCTCGCGGTTCGATTCACCGGGATATTAAACCTGCTAATATTATGCGGGGGAAAAACGGTCGGCTTTATTTATTAGATTTTGGGGCTGTTAAACAAGTAACACAAAGTGTTGGGAGTGCAAAAGCTTCGACTGGTATTTATTCTTTGGGTTACGCTCCGCCAGAACAGATGAGCGGGCAAGAAGTTTATCCGGCAACGGATTTTTATGCTTTGGCTGTGACTTGCATTACTTTGCTGAGCGGTTTGCAGCCGACGGAGTTGTTTGATAGTTATAGAAATGAGTGGAATTGGCAGTCGCGGGTGCAGGTAAGTTCGCGTTTGACTCAGGTTCTCGATCGAATGTTGTTGCCGGCTCCCAGCCAGCGCTATCAATCTGCTGCGGAGGTGGAAGCGGCTCTGAAATACAATTCTCAACAGCCTATGGTGGTCGTGCAGCCGCCTGCTGTGCTGACTCCGCCCCCCCTACCTCCTGTGCAGCTACCACCTCCTTTGCCGCCTCCTGTGCCTGTTCCTGTGACTCCTCGGGGAAATCTGCAACCTTCGCAGAGAGGGGCTTTTTCGATTTGGGAGGTTTTGGGAGGGGCTGCGTTTACGGGTTTTGAGGGGGGGTTGCTGGCGATCGCCCTGACGAGTTTGCTGCCGTCTCCAGGCTTGAGTATCGGATTGTTGGGGATGATTGTGGCGGGTCTGATTTACGGCCAGTACCGCAGGGCGATCGAACAAACTGAAATGTTGATTATTGGCGCAGGTACTCTGGCTTTGCTGTGGTTTTTCCCGGCTTTGCAGACGGCGGCACTTGCGATTTATCCAAATTCTCCGATCACTGGTGTGTTGTTTGTGGGATGGTTGGGTGCTTTGGGTGCGATCGCGGGAACAGCTATTTTTCGCCTGATTTATAAGCTCCTTTCAAACGTTTTTTAATGTAATAGTCATCTCCAGAAAAGCCTGTTTTGAACAGGCAAGATGCCTGTTCCACAATAATTATGGGAGATGTCTAATTTAAAATGCAGACTCAGAAGTCTATCTACCCGAATTGGGTGATTGCTTGGGGGCCAGAAGCCCGATCGCACGCTGCAACTTGGGAAACCCCCGGTTTTGCCATAATCGGAACTGAACCCACCTTCAGCCCCAATCAGCGATTTGTGCTGGTAGGTGACTGCTGCTTCGATCGCACTCCAATGCTCAAACAACAGATTGATACCGATGGATTGACCGATTTGGCGATCGTCGCGCGGCTGTGGGAGCAGTACGGTACTAAAACACTGAGCTTGCTGTCAGGACAATTTGCCCTTGCCGTGTGGGATAGAGACGAGGAAACCTTGTGTCTGGGGCGCGATCGCGTCGGAGCCAAAACCCTCTATTACACCCGTACAGGAACGACTCGCTGGATCGCGCCTCGACTGCGATCGCTCAATCCGTATCACGATCGAGAACTTGATTTAGTTGCTTTGCGCGACTATTTGTGCTGTGCGTTTGTACCCGGAGCACAAACGCTGTGGGAAGCCGTGCGAGAGTTGCGACCCGGTAGCTACCTGTACTTACCGGATATTGAGGCGCAGAGATACTGGCAGCCACAGGAGCAAATTACTAACGCCGATCGCCCTTTGGAATGGCATAGTCAACAAGTGCGAGCGCTTTTGGAACAACTGGTGCAAGAAGGACTACCAGCCGGGGAACCTGTCGCAGCATACCTTTCGGGTGGTATTGATTCAAGTTGCGTCGTGGCGATCGCCACAAGGCTGCACGATCGTCCGGTGCACACTTTTTCGATGCACTTTGGTGCTCAATATCCCAGCGAGATTGAATTTGCCAACATCGTCGCAGCACATTGTGGCACTGAGCACCACGTTTTGGAAGTTTCGCCAAAGCAAATTTGGGAGTTGCTACCGGAAACGCTGGCGGCGATGGATGATCCAGTGGGGGAAGGCTTGACGGTTCCCAATTTGCTGCTGGGGCGATCGGCAAAGCAATTCGCAGACGTGGTACTCAATGGGGAAGGTGGCGATCCGTGCTTTGGCGGGCCGAAAAATAAGCCGATGCTGCTGAATAGTTTGTACGGTTCGGTTCAGGGTAAACCAGAGCCGATCGCAGCTTACTTGACTTCGTTTCAAAAATGCTATGTGGATTTACCACGTTTGCTGAAGCCGGAGGTTTGGGAAAAGGTGAAGAATGCGCCTTCCGTCTTTGCTGAGGAATTGCAACAGACAGAAACGACGTTTTTGAATCGGCTGATGCGACTCAACATTGAGTTTAAAGGAGCCGATTACATTTTGACCAAGGTGAATAATCTCACGGCTGCGGCGGGACTAAAAGCTCGATCGCCCCTATTCGATCAGCGGATGGTGGCGCTGAGTTTGCAAATTCCGCCAGAGTACAAGCTTTCGGGCGCGCAGGAAAAAGCGGTTCTCAAGGCTGCTGTGGCGGATTTGCTACCCGATGTCATTGTCAATCGTCCGAAAAGCGGGATGGTAATGTCAATGCAGCAGTGGTTTTTGAGGGATTGGCAGCGGCAAGCGCGATCGTTGCTGCTGAATCGTCATGCGGCGATCGCGCCTTACCTCGATCGAACACTAATCCGCGAGTGGCTAAACTATCGTGGGGAAGTTTTTCCCCGCTATGGGCTGAAGCTTTGGCTGCTGGTGACGCTGGAAATTTGGTTACAAGTGAATCGCCGTTAGTTATCCAAAATTAGGACACGGCGCCGTGGCTTTCGTCGTGTCAACTTCAGCAGTAGACGCCCAAATTTCTCGATCGACAGTGGCATTTTTCCTATGCGGTTTTCGCTCTTGTTTATAGAACCGATTTGACATCTTTTAGGCTGCCAGCTTTTTAATCATCAGCCTAATAATATGAATTATGGTTGTATGGGAATGATTAAACCGCAGAGGGCGCAGAGGATACAGAGAAACGGAAGAGACAGATGAATCATTCCGATGCCAACGGATTTGATATACAGTGTATTTCATAAACCTGGAATACGCTGTATATAGCAATCCTAAATCATTTGTCAATTTCTTACTCCCTCCCCTTGGTAAGGGGAGGGTTGGGGTGGGGTAAAAATTTTACGACTCCTGCAAGGATTGCTATAACTCTCCTGCGATGATTATGGGATGTTTGGTTTCACCCTTTTTAAATTCGCCCATAGTCTCTTGAAATTGCCAGCAATTATCCAATCGCCAGCGATTCTTCAACCCGCAATTTTAACCATCCGCATTTTTAACCCCCAATTTCAATCACTATTTTACCGGTTACTGATCCTGTTTCTAACAGTTCGTGAGCGGCTTGCGCTTCTTCGAGAGGGAAAGTTTTGCTGACGTGAATTTTTAGTAAGTTGCGATCGCACAAACGAGCACACTTCTGCAAAATATGAGCCTGCTGTTCCTGTTCATCCACCAAACCTTCCAGCATCGGTGTTAACATTAATTCCAGACTAATTCTCAGATTCCGCATTCTCGCTGTTTTCAAATTGCCCAAAGCTGGATCGGGTTCCAAAATTGTTACCAAATCTCCATAAATCTTCACAGCCGGAATAGTTTGGTAAAAAGTTTCTCCCCCGACTGTATCGAAAGCCAAATCAACTCCTTGTCCTTGAGTCCAAGTCAAAACCTCATCGACAACATTGGTATTTTTGTATAAAATAACTGAATCTGCACCTAAGTGCTTGACAAAATTGGCTTTTTCCTCAGAACTAACAGTCGTGCAAACCTCTGCCCCCTGCAACTTCGCCAACTGTACCGCGACGTGGCCGACACCGCCGGCACCAGCTTGAATCAGCACCTTCTTTGATAACACCTGGCCGGCTTGCAAGCGCCCTCGATCGTACAGCGATTCCCAAGCTGTAATTAAAACTAACGGTGCCGCCGCCGCCTCAGTAAAACTTAAAGCAGCAGGCTTGATGGCGAGAAAGCGTTGGTCTACAACCGCAAACTCAGCATAAGTACCGATCGACCCACCCAAACCGCCATTGCAGAAAAAAACCTCGTCTCCCACTTTGAAACTTTGCACACCATCACCGACAGCCTCTACGACTCCAGCACCGTCGCACCCCAAAACATGAGGAGTTTTTTCGGGGTAAAAAGTGCCGCGCGATCGCAACTTAGTATCTATCGGATTGATACCCGCCGCTCGCAACCGCACCAAAACTTCAGTTTCTGTTTGTATAGTAGGGGCTGGGATATCTTGCAGTTTCAATACGGACGGGCTTCCGGGCGTTTCAAAAACGATCGCTTTCATCAGGGTTATTAACTCTCTTGTCGCCTTCACTGTGATCCTACCTTGTATTCGTTACCCATCCGTGACGATACTTAGTTATTTTTAAATAGATTGGCTTCAGATAACTACAATAATTGTCGAGCGGTGCTAATCGATGTTCGAGCTAGATTTATTTTTTTACTTTGAGATTCTTGTATATCTTCTGGGATTATCGGCGACTTTAGCCTTGGTGTCCGCGATTTATCTCAAGTGGCACCGAAGGCCTTCCAGTCTACCGCTAGCCCAAGAGCAACGGCCGTTGGCAGAATTAAAGCCCGACGATTTATCTGCGGGATTGAAAAAACGGAAAAACTTTTTGATTTTTCCCAACTCAAATCAGTGGCTGGCAACTGACAGCTTCTTGGGTAAAGTTTTAGGTATGGGCCGGGCTGTATTCTTGGCCAAGCAAGAGCGCCTAAGTGTGAATTCTTCCCCTCTTTTGGGGCCTGGAACTAGCAAAACCCTAAATCTGAGCATTTCGGGTTCGATGGGAGACAATCCCGATCGCCCGAATGCCGATAATTCTCCCAAAGTTAATGGTTTCGCGCAATTAGAGGAAGATTTGCTGGGCGAAATCCTAGCAGGTACTGATTCGCCGGGGGGGGCAGAATTCTTTGATGCCTTAGTTTGCCACTTAGCCTCAGCACTCGGAGTTCGCACCGCCGTCGCGGCCAAATCGATTAAGTCGAAGGCACGCACTGATGCTGCTGCCGATAGATTGCAAGTTATCAGTTTTTGGAGCGACGGACAGCAGCAGCCAAACTTTGAGTGCGACATCGCCAATACTCCCGAAGCGCGGGTGCTGGAGGAGGGAATGTATTCCTGTCCCGACAACCTCTGGGAAACCTTTCCAGAAGACCGCAGATCCGTAGTTACAGGTGCGCGCAGTTTCCTGGGAGTCTTGCTGAAAAACTCTTACGGCGAACCTTTAGGCATTATTTGTATTTTTCACGATCGACCCCTGGTGGAAGCACATCTTGCCAAATTCCGATTAATTCTCAGCATCTTTGCCGGACGGGCCGCCGCCGAATTAGAGCGGCAGCGCCTTGAAGCAGCACTGTCCACTGTAGAAGCGAAATACTGCGCCCTGGTAGAACAAATGCCCGCTGTCACCTACATTTCTCCCCTCAACCGCAAGGCTGCCAAACTTTACATCAGCCCGCAAATCGAGACTTTTCTAGGTTATTCTGTAGCTGAATGGAGAGCAGATCCCGACCTGTGGCTGAAACTCGTTCACCCAGAAGACCGTGACCGCGTGTTAGTTGAAAACGCTACACAGAAATTCAGCGATGGAGAAGATATCTTCTGCGAGGGGTCGCTGGTTTCAGAATACCGTGCGATCGCCCGCAACGGTCGAGTCGTCTGGTTCCGCGATCAAGCGACTGCAGTTCGCGATGAAGCAAGCAAGTCTGTCATCCTTCAAGGAGCAATGTTTGACATCACAGAGACGAAAGTAGCTGCCAGCGCGCTGCTAGAAAGCGAATACCGCTATTACACCTTGGCAAAAATACTGCCGGTCGGGATTTTCCGCGCCGACGCTACTGGAGATTGCTTGTACGTCAACCAGCGATTTTTGGAGATGGCGGGACTGACGGCGCCAAAGGCACTAGGCGAAGGTTGGGCGCAAAGTTTGCATTCCGAAGACCGCGATCGTGTTTTGAGCCAGTGGTATCGCGCTGTCACAGACAAGTTGCCCTGTAAGTTAGAGTATCGCTTTTGCAACGGTGACTTTACAACCTGGGTATTTTGGCAAGCAGTGCCAGAAATGACCAAAAGCGGGGAAGTTCTAGGCTATCTCGGCACGTTGACCGATATCACCGATCGCAAGCAGGCAGAATTCGCGCTGCAACAGGCGGAAGAGAAATACCGCAGTATCTTTGAAAATGCGATCGAAGGCATTTTCCAGGCAACGCCCGACGGACGCTACCTCAGCGCTAACCCTGCTTTGGCGAGAATTTACGGCTACGACTCTGCCGCCGAATTGATCGCAAATATCCAAGACATAGACCGCCAACTTTACCTCGATCCCAAGCGCCGCGTCGAGTTTTTGCGCGCGATCGAAAAACACGGTTTTGTGTCTGAGTTCGAGTCCCAAGTTTACCGCGCTGACGGCACTACTATCTGGGTTTCCGAGAACGGCCGGGCAGTTCGCAACCCTGACGGAAATTTACTTTACTACGAAGGCACTGTCGAAGATATTACCCTCCGCAAAATAGCAGAAGATAAGTTAGTACACGATGCTTTGCACGATATGCTAACCGGTTTGCCCAACCGATCTTTATTTATGGATCGCTTGGGGCACGCGATCGATCTTTCAAAACGCCGCCCCGAGATTTTGTTTGCGGTGCTGTTTATCGATCTGGATCGCTTTAAGGTTGTTAACGACAGTTTGGGGCATTTAGTTGGCGATCGGTTGCTGATCGCGATCGCGCAGCGTCTGGGAATCTGTTTGCGCGCTGGAGATACCGTTGCCCGTCTCGGCGGTGACGAATTCGCTATTTTGCTGGAAAATATCAAAAGCACCGAGGATGCGATCCAGATTGCCGAACGAGTGCAGGCGGAACTGGCAGAGCCTTTTTACCTTAACGAGTATCAAGTTTTTACCAGTGCTAGCATTGGGATTGTTTGTTCTGGTTTACCTCAGTATCCAAGGGAAACCAGCAAACTGTCGAGCGCGGGAAATCTGGGAAATATCGATCGGGAAACTTCTTTGTCTTGTTTATGTTCCGACTCTCCTGTTCCCAATGTCCCGTTCCCCATGTTGTACGATCGACCGGAAGAACTGCTCCGAGATGCAGATGCTGCCATGTATCATGCTAAGGGATTGGGCAAAGCTCGCCACGAAGTTTTTGACTTAAGTATGCACACTCGCGCCGTCGCCCTTTTGCAACTGGAAAACGACCTGCGACGCGCTTTAGACTGCCAGGAATTTCAGCTTTACTATCAGCCCATTGTCTCTCTAATTACCGGTAAAATCAGCGGTTTTGAAGCGCTGCTGCGGTGGTATCACCCGCAGCGGGGTGTCGTATCTCCGGGCGAGTTTATTTTAGTAGCTGAAGAAACTAGATTGATTATACCTATGGGCTGGTGGATGATGCGATCGGCTTGTCATCAGATCCACGAGTGGCACCAAAAATTCCCAGCAAATCCGCCGTTGACTGTCAGCGTCAACCTTTCTAACCAGCAATTTAAACAACCGGATTTAATCGATCGCATTCGCGAAATTTTACAAGAAACTCAGCTTGACCCCCGCACTTTAAAGGTAGAAATTACTGAAGGCGTCATCATGGAGAATGCCGAATCAGCAGTCGCTATCCTCGCGGAATTGAAAAATTTAGAAATTCAATTATATATTGACGATTTCGGAACTGGCTATTCTTCTTTGAGCCGCCTGCACACTTTTCCAACTGATGCTTTAAAAATTGATCGAGCTTTTGTTAGCCGCATGACTGAAGATGAAGGCAACGAAGCGATTGTACAGACTATTTTAATTTTAGCCAGTCATTTAGGCATGGATGTAATTGCTGAAGGAATCGAAACCATCGAACAGCTTAATTTACTCAGGGCGCTGCAATGCGAATACGGACAAGGATACTTTTTCTCAAAGCCGATAGACAGCATCGCAGCCACACTTTTAATAGAAAGTCAACCTGAATGGTAATTGGATTGTTGACGGTTGACTGTTGACGGTTGACTGTTGACGGTTGACTGTTAACCTTTGGCTTTTTGTTTGAGTGAATTAAGATAGGCATTCAGTTTTGGGGAAAGTTCATTTAATAAGGGATGCAGGCGATCGCTCTGTTCTTGAGTTAAAAGATTTCGAGCGTAGGCAAGTCTTAACCAGTGTCTTGTTTCGTTTAATGAGCCTCTGGCAATTTTAACAAAACGCTGATTATCTTGGCAGCTATAGCGTCCATGTCCTTCTGCAATATTAGCACCAACACTATCAGCCGATCGCACTATTTGTTTGCCCATCGTATCCTTCGTAAACTCGTCCCATTTTTTAACAATAAACCATATTTCGTTTGATATTTTTTCAGCTAATTGATAAACTTGTAGCTGTTGAAAGCTTTCCATATTAGCTTCTTTAAATAATTAATAGCCAACAATTAATTAATAACCCATACAAGTTAACCGTGAACAGTCAACCGTCAACCGTGAACCGTGAACAGTCAACAGTCAACAGTCAACCGTCAACTTCCTTAAACTTTCGCTTCCAAAGACTTGAGAAACTCAGTATTTACCCCCGACTCCCGCGTCAGGGCAATTTTCCCAGTACGAGCAATTTCCTTAATCCCAAATCTATTCAGAACCTGGACGATCGCCACCATTTTACCCGGATCACCCACAACTTCCAATGTCAGCGTATCATCACCAATATCCACAACTCGGGCTCTAAAAATTTGAGCTAACTCAATGATCTCCGATCGCGTCCCGGTAGCAGCATTAACTTTCAGCAACATCAACTCCCGTTCCACACAGGGAATTTCCGTTATATCCTGAACTTTAAGCACGTTAATCAACTTGTACAGTTGCTTGGTCAACTGCTCGATAATCTGGTCATCTCCGGGTACAACCATCGTAATCCGAGACACTCCCACTTGCTCCGCCGGGCCAACGGCGAGACTTTCAATATTAAAACCCCGACGGGCAAACAAACCAGCAATTCGAGTGAGGACACCCGCTTCATCTTCAACTAAAACCGAAAGAGTGTGTTTCATTTCTCCAAAAAGACGCATTTCGTGCAATTCTACTTTCGCCAATTCGCCTTTTAGCAGAAGTGCACGCCCATTGAACCTGCATTAGACATTTTATCGCGAGTTATTGGCCGTTCATCTCCCGCGAAAAAAACCTCTGGATAAATTTCGCTTTTACCGCAGTCTCGATCCCCTTAAATCCCCCTTAAGAAGGGGGACTTTGATAGCACTCCTGTCTCCACCTTGTTAAGGGGGGTTAGGGGGGGATCGGCTTGATCTCAACCCTAAACCCGCCCCAACCAGGTTCTGGGCGCACCCGATCCAAGTTTTTTTGTGTACGAACGTACACAATTACGCGGCCGAATAAAAAGTTTCCAGGTCTTGTCGCTGAGGGGGACTGAAATTTTGAGACCCATTGGGTCTCAAACTTCCTTCACAGAAAAACCCGGTGTTGCAGCGACGGCATCTGGCGGCGGACTTGTTCTAGTCGATCGGGATTAATTTCTGCGATCGCCACACCCGGTTCCTCTCCAGCATCCGCCAAAACCGCGCCCCAAGGATCTATAATCATCGCGTGACCGTGTGTTTGACGGCGGCCGTAGTGGCGGCCAGTTTGTGCAGGGGCAATCATATAACAAGTATTCTCGATCGCCCTAGCTTGCAACAAAACCTTCCAGTGATCCTTGCCAGTGTAAGCAGTAAACGCCGCCGGCACGAACAAAATATCAGCCCCCTTGTACGACAAATGCCTGTACACTTCCGGGAACCGCACGTCATAGCACACCGAAAGTCCCAGCGTCCCCAACTCCGGTGACACATAAACCGACGGCAAATCTTCACCAGCTTTCACAGTGTTCGATTCCCTGTAAGTAATGCCGTCGGGAACATCCACATCGAACAAATGTACTTTTCTGTACCTTGCCACTTCAGTGCCGTTTGGGTCTACCAGCAAACAAGTATTGTATACCTTCCCCCCGGTCGTCGGCACTGGAAATCCGCCGCCCAGAATCGTTACCTGGAACCGTTGGGCCATCGTTTTGAGGAATTTTTCGCTTTGGAGTCCGATCGCCTCTGCAAGAGCCATCTTTTCCTCCTCTTCTCCCATAAACGAGAAATTTTCTGGTAAGGAAACTAACTCCGCACCCCGACGCACTGCCAGGTCGATTAATTCCTCTGCCTGAACCAAATTTTTTTGCAGGTCAGGCAAGCTAGTCATTTGAATTGCTGCGGCGAGATAAGACTTCATCGATTCACAATATTAGTCATTAGTCATTAGTCATTAGTCATTAGTCATTAGTCATTAGTCATTGGTAACTAATTTGATAACTAAATAGTTGATATCCTTGGATTTTACCCATTTATGCGCTGTCTGGCACGAACTGGTAGGGTTTGAGAGTTTTGATATTTGAGCTTTAAATTAACCTGTAACTCATAATTCAAAAATCAAAACTCTCAACTTTTACCTCCACCGTCAACAGTCAACCGTCAACCGTCAACCGTCAACCGTCATAGATTTTGCAACCTAATTTCCCTCAAATCTTAAGGCATCGGATGGAAAAGCAGGTCGGGGAAAAAGCGGTTAAATTCAATTAAAGCCGCAGCTTGAATAGATATCCAAAGGATAGCCAATACTGGTGCTGTCGAAAGAAACTTGACAAAGTATTGCATGAATTCTGCTCCTGAAAATTCGAGACAGTTGGTAATTGCCGATCGGTCTAGCGCGCTAATTGCTAATTGTCAGTTAATTACTTAACTGTTAGCTATTAGCTCTTCTCCATTTCCCAATTTTAGCGGGGGGAAACAGTAATTTCGTCGTCCTTCGCAAACATTTCACCACTGGTGATTTCTTTGAGAGCTGCCAGAGGCCACAAAAAGCCGGTCAGCATACACGAGATTGCCACAGGAACGTTGATAATAATCTCTTGTTCCTCTGGACTTGCTGATTTTTTGGCAATTTGCAGATAAGCGCGGCCGACCCAGCCAATCCAACCTGCGATATACAAGAACAGTATGCTAGGAATCAAAAAGTCCCCTGCTTTGCTCAAGTTGCCATCTACGATTAAGTGCGGGTATCCTTCCGGGCCACACATAGCTTGAGAATAGCGCTCGAATCTTGCTTTCGCAGATGCGGGGTCGCCATTCGTAGAACGTGCATTTTTAGCCAGTTCCTTAAATTCGGGAGAGTCTTTGCACGGCACTAAATTGTAAGCCGAAGCAACTGGAGTAAAACTGATCCAGACACTCAACACTAAAATTGCAGCAAACAATCGTCGCATGGAATTGTTTCCTTTTGTTACAAAACAATAAGTTTTTGTACAAGCATTTCAACTTGCCGATCGGTCATCCAGATGATCGTGTTTGTTGACAGTGTAAAGTATCCATCATTGATGCGGCAAAGCCCAATAGAATGAGGGATTCCCGTTTTCATAGGTCAATGCTGAGCTAGCAATACCGCGAGGATATTCCTTCCTTGCATCAGATGATGACCTTACCTGTCGATCGGGCAATAAATCCCTTAACAATAACCTGAGTACAGGTAGAGCGCGGGACTTGCGCCGAATTAGTTAAGCTAGCAATAACTAACCTATCAAATAAAATTACCAGTTAATGGCAACCATTTTCGCAATCGAAACAAGTTGTGACGAAACAGCAGCAGCAATTGTTAAGAATCGTCAAGTTTGCAGCAATGTTGTAGCATCACAAATTAAAATCCACGAGCAGTATGGCGGGGTAGTACCGGAAGTGGCTTCGCGGAGTCACCTAGAAATGCTCAATCAGGTAATTGCCCAGTGTCTCGGTGAAGCAAACCTGAGTTGGTCAGAAATTGACGGCATTGCAGCGACTTGTGCCCCCGGTTTAGTAGGTGCATTGTTAGTCGGGCTGACAGCGGCGAAAAGCTTGGCAATAGTCCATCAAAAACCTTTTTTAGGCGTCCACCACCTCGAAGGGCACATCTACGCTTCTTACCTTACCGAACCCGACTTGCAGCCACCGTTTTTGTGTTTGTTAGTTTCCGGGGGACACACTAGCTTTATTTATGTCAAAGATTGCGGCGTTTACGAAACTGTAGGACACACACGCGACGATGCCGCCGGCGAAGCTTTTGATAAAGTCGCGAGACTGTTGCAGCTAGGATATCCCGGCGGGCCGATGATTGACAAATTGGCCGCCCTTGGCAATCCCCAAGCATACCCCCTACCAGAAGGCAGAATTTCCTTGCCTGGTGGCGGCTACCATCCTTACGACAGTAGTTTTAGCGGCTTGAAAACCGCAGTTTTGCAATTAGTACAGAAACTCAAGAAACAAAATAACAATGTGGATGCCGAAGGCATCTTGCCTGCCTCTACAATTAATGATATTGCGGCTAGCTTTCAGGAAACAGTAGCCAAGGGTTTAACAAAAAGAGCGATCGACTGCGCCGTAAATTTCGGGCTTACCACTATTGTAGTCGGTGGCGGAGTGGCAGCAAACAGTGGACTCCGAAAACATTTACAAGCAGCAGCAGCAAAACACAACTTGCGAGTATTGTTTCCCCCATTAAAATATTGCACAGACAACGCAGCAATGATCGGCTGTGCGGCGGCAGAACACTTGCAGCGAGGACACACATCGCCGCTGACTTTGGGAGCAAATTCAAGAATGGCCCTCAGCGATATTATGGAACTGTACAATAGTCATTAGTTATTAGTCATTAGTCATTAGTCATTAGTCATTAGTCATTAGTTAACAGTCAACAGTCAACAGTCAACAGTTAACAGTCAACAGTTAACAGTCAACCAAACGATGAACATCCGATCCGCAGTAGAAAGCGATTTACCCGCAATTGTCCAAATATACAACGCAGCAATACCAGGCAGAATGGCCACCGCAGATTTAAAACCAGTCTCAGTCGAAAGCCGCCTCCCGTGGTACAGAGAACACTCCCCCAATTCCTGGCCGATTTGGGTAATGGAATCAGAAGAAAATATCGTTGGCTGGCTGAGTTTTCAGCTTTTCTACGGACGCGCCGCCTATCAGCATACAGCAGAAGTTAGCATCTACGTCGCACCCGATCGCCAGCGCTGCGGAATCGGACAAAAATTATTGCAATCGGCAATTAAGCGGAGTCCAGAATTGCAGCTTAAAACACTCATGGGCATAATTTTTGCACACAATCAGCCGAGTTTAAGATTGTTCGAGAAATTTGGCTTTCAGCAGTGGGGATATCTGCCGCAAGTCACCGAACTTGACGGCGTTGAAAGAGATGTGATAATTCTGGGTTTGCGTTGTCTGTAGGTGAGATGTTGCACCATTCTCAAGAACAGGCAAGATGCCTGTTCCACAATAAAATTCACCTCTTGTGGAACAGGCATCTTGCCTGTTCCTAAAAAGATTATTGACAATGCTGCGATATGAGATGTTGCACCATTTTCGCTTAACAGGCAAGATGCCTGTTCCACAATAAAATTCACCTCTTGTGGAACAGGCATCTTGCCTGTTCCTAAAAAGATTAT